>NZ_BAAJMJ010000006.1:0-254812 GCF_057552415.1 Pseudoalteromonas sp. NH0006-26 | reverse complement strand
GAATGTATGAAAACTACCACAAGAGTTAAAAGTGACCGCTAATTCATTTTCAAAGCGCATAAAAAAATCCGATACCAGAGACAGATATCGGATTTTGAAAGCGTTAAAAAGATCAGTCAACCGATCAAAAATATTCTTAACTGATCGGCATTACGCCAATTGGCGGTTTTTATTAGTAAGTTAAGCTGTTAACGCGCTTTATATTAATGACCTTTTTCAAAGTCATTTACTTCGTGCTCGGCTTCTTCTTTCGACTTACCATATTTTTGCTGAATTTTACCAATAAGTTCGGTACGGCTGGCTTCAATTTTGTCTAAATCACCGTCGGTTAGTTCGCCCCATTTTTGTTGCGCTTTACCTTTAAGTTCTTTCCAATTTCCTTCGATAACATCGCTATTCATAATTAACTCCTTATTGAGAGTGATGATTTATCCATTTTAAAAAGCGTTACTAATAAAGTGCTTTTTAACGTTCACTTATAAAGTAGCAAAGCCTATACCAATCAATATGGTTTTTAATTTTCTATTTATATCAGCAGGTTAGTATTTTTGATGCGCAAAAAAGATATAGCTGGTGGCGAGTTTTATAAAAATTCTGCAGGGTGGCTTGTAATTATTGCAGGGACTGTTACTTCAGTGGGGATTATTGCAGGGGCACTGTGCTGGTTTTTATTGTACTTATAAAAAAGCGAGCTATTAAAGCTCGCTTTACTGTTTAATAAAGGAATTAATGTCTAAAGCTTGGCATTAGCGCAGGAATGCCTGGCAGCATACCTACCAGTGCCATTACACCGGTTAATAACACAAACATAATAAGTGGAATGATCCAGCGGCTCATTCGTGATAAATCAGCACTTCTTTCTTTACATCCAATGAGGCCCAAGTTATCAAGCAGCATAGTTAATGACCAACCAAATGCAGGGTTTACTAGGCTTGATGCAAACACCACAATCGCGGCTGATTGTGTGGTTTTACCTTCACGGGTCATTTCCATACCCGCTTCAAGTAGTGGAATAAATACGCCAACAATTAAGGCAACACACAATACTGGCTGCCAAATCGCTAAGTCCATTGGGTAACCCCAAACACCGGCGATAATACAAAATAACGCAGTTAAAATTGCGCCAGCAGGAATAGGGCGCTTTGCAATGGCAGCGGGAACAATGTAAGTGCCCCAAGATGACGCAAAGTTAGCACCGCCTAATAGCGAGCCAAAGGTTTGTCTTGTTGATGCGCTAAGCATGGTATCGTCAATATTCATTTGTACTTTTTCAGTACGCTCTGGGTAACTAATTTTTTGAAATACTTGATGGCCTAAAAAGTCAGGCGACCACATAGCAACTGCTAAAACTGCAAAAGGAAGTACAACCACAAAGCTTTCAGCTGTTGGTAAGCCAAGCATCCAACCAGTGTTTTCACCCCACCAGTACATAGGGTTCATATTTGGTAAGCCCGGTGCCGTATGAAACTCAAACGGTGCGCCCAATGCAAAAGCAGTAAAACCACCAATTAAACAGCTCAGTGGCACGGCTAACCAGCGTTTTTTGTAATGCTCCAGTAAAGCATAAAGTAAAATTGTGGCTAAGATTACAATAAAGGCAATATGGGTCATTTGAATTTCTTCAGCCCATGCAAACAGCTTTTTAACCTGAGAAATGGTACCCACAAAGCCTAAATAGAGGAGTAGGCCACCACACACCCCTTTACTGGTGAGCTTGGCCATGAGACTGCCGCCTTTACTAAATGCTAATATCAATCCAAAGGCTCCTATGAGCAAACCAAAGGCCATAGGGTGTCCGCCTGCGGCAACCACAATAGGAATTAATGGAATGAGTGGGCCATGAGTACCCGCTAAGTTAGCGGTCGGTAAAATAAAGCCAGAAAATAGTAAAATAAATAACGAAACAATTAAAAGTTCGTAGCGTACGTTTTCAAGTACAAAGCCATCACTCAACCCCAAAGGGCCTGCAAACGTGGCAGCAATGGCTGCAACCATCACAACTTTACCTATAGTTGCGGCCATCGCTGGAATGGTGTCTTCAAATTCAAAGCGATAATCTCTAAACGGTAAATTTGGACGCCAGCGTTTTGGCTGCATAATTTGCAGTTCGTGCTCTAGATAAGCGTCGCGGCTTTCAAAATCAGAGCTGGGTTTATGAAGATTTTCATAGCTATCGGACGCGGTTTGAGTATCCGCTCCTGGTATAGCATCAGATGAATTATCATCTAGCGGCTTGGTGGTCATGACTTCTCCTGCAACTTAGTTGCTAACTCAAAATAAAAATACAGCTTTTACAAAGCAAATGAACGTTGAGTGCGCAGGGTAAAACAGCTTGCTACAGATTGTAATTAGGCAAAAGGTCGTGCATAGCCCAGTTTAACGCTTTGTAAGTGTTAACAAAAATAGCAAAGGGATGTATTGTAACTGGCTTGTTAAATTTAAAAGATCTTTAAATTCAGTGGTTTATTGTTCTGTTTTTACAGTGTGATCTTGTCATGCAGAATAGCGAAAAGGTCATAAAATCAGCAGGTTCAGCAGCAATCATTCTTTAGTCTAATAAAGGTGACGTTAGCCGCTATTTGCTTATTATAAATACAATTAGCCGCAAAGTTGCACAAAACGTAATAATTAAAAAGAGTATTTACTTAGCTGTAGCTTCGGTTTACAGCTTTATACCTACTAGGTATTTGAAACGAAATGCAATCACGAGCTAATTTAAGGGCATTTAAATCACTTAAAACGCCACTTGCTTTTTAATAATAAAACGATATTTTTTGCTACAATGTCGGCAAAGTAATTTAGGGTAAATAGCGTGCTGCCTGTTCAAGAAATATATAATTCACTCATTGATGCATTAAAAGCCAACCCAATCACCTTATTGCAAGCGCCGCCTGGTGCTGGTAAATCAACATGGTTGCCATTACAGCTTATGCGCGATGGGCATTATAAGCGCATCGTCATGTTAGAGCCGCGGCGCTTGGCGGCGAGAAATATTGCCAATTATTTAGCGCACTGCCAAAACGAAACGCTGGGGCAAAGTGTCGGTTTACGGATGCGAGGTGAAAGCAAAGTCAGCACACAAACTCGCCTTGAAATAGTTACCGAAGGCATGCTTACGCGCATGTTACAAAATGACCCTGAACTCAGTGATGTTGATTTACTTATTTTTGATGAGTTTCATGAGCGCTCTATTGCTGCAGATACCGCGCTGGCTTTAGCTTTAGAGTCGCAAGCGGCGCTGCGTGAAGATTTAACCATTATGTTGATGTCGGCAACCCTTGATAGCGAACGCTACACTGAGTTTTTTAATTGCCCAGTAATTCATTCAAACGGGCGAAGTTACTCCATTGACGAAATATATTGCCCAATAAAAGATGAAAGCCGCTGGCTTGATGCTATTCCATCAATAATAAAACAAGCACTCAATGAGCAAACAGGCAGTGCGCTGGTATTTTTACCCGGTCAGCGAGAAATACTGCGCGTGCAGCAAGCGCTGAGCGACTTGCCCAGTGATTGTATTGTTGCCACATTATTTGGCGAACAAGATAAAGCCAATCAACAAGCAGCAATTGCACCAGCGCCTCAAGGGATGCGAAAAGTAGTATTAACGACCAATGTTGCCGAAACAAGTTTAACCATTGAAGGTATTAGAATTGTGGTTGATAGCGGCAAGCGCCGTGCAGCCAGCTTTAATTTAAAAACTGGTGTCACTGAGCTTACTACGCAAAGTATATCGCGTTCATCGGCAGTACAACGCGCAGGGCGTGCAGGGCGAATAGAGCCAGGGGTTGTGTATCGGTTAGGTTCAAAACAAACTTTTGAGAGACGAAACAGCCACGATAACCCTGATATTCTTACCTCAGATATTAGCCAGCTGATGCTTGAGGCAAAGCAATGGGGCGCAAGCATTAGTGAACTCACCTTACTTGACCCGCCGAGTGAGCAACAATGCAGCCAAGCTAACAATTTACTATCTATGCTTGAAGCCATAGATAGTAACGGTAAGCTCACCACGCTGGGTAGTAAAATGTTGGGCTTTGGTGCCGATATTCGCCTAGCGCATATGTTATTAAAAGCGCAAATGTTAGAGCCACGGTTAAGTGGGATTTATCGCTTAGCTATTTATTTAATCGCCTTACTAGAGAGCCGAGTTAACACTGCCAATGAGCTCAACCTAGCATTGCATAGTCAACAACAACGACCACATCCGGTATTTAAGCAGCAATTAAATTATTGGTTAAAACGCTTAAAATTTACCGATAGCCGCACAGATTTAAACACTGAATATTTAAGCTTATTAGTATCGCTTGGCTATCCAGATCGGATTGCTAAAAAACGCGGCAATGGCTACTTATTAGCAAATGGCGCAGGGGCTGAGCTAAACCCTGACTACTGGCATAATGACGAATATATAGCTATTGCCAGTATGGGCGGGCATAAAGGCGGGCGAGTTTTTGCAGCCACGGCGCTAAATCCATTAGCGCTTAAAGAGTATTTACCGCATTTATTTACTGAGCTTACCCGCTGCGAGTTTGATGAAAAAGCCGCTCGGTTTATTCATCAAGATGAAGTAAAACTTGGGGAAATTACCCTTAGTAGCCAACCAAGTAAACATAAGCTTAATAAAGCAGAGCGGGCCAAGGCATGGCTTAGTTTGTTTGCCAAACAGGGCTTTTCACTGTTTAACGAGCAAAAAGAAAGTGAGCAACTGCTTATTAGAATGTGCCTAGCTAGCAAATTGATGCCAGAACAGTTTCCTGTTATTAATCAGCAGCAGCTAATTGACTCAGCAGGTGATTGGTTAGAGGTATACCTTGAAGATATTAAAACCCTTGAGCAGCTTAAAAAGTTTAATTACTTTGAGGCACTACAAAACTGCTTCAATTGGCAACAACAAAGCGAGCTTAAATCTTTACTCCCACTGAGACTAACAGTACCAAGTGGTTCTAATATAAAGATTGAATACCAACTTGATGGCCCCGCCAAGCTTAGTGTGCGCATGCAAGAAGTATATGGTTTAACCAGTACGCCTATGTTAGCTAACGGTAAATTAGCATTGCTAATGGAGTTGTTATCGCCAGGTAAGCGTTCACTGCAGTTGACTCAAGACTTAGCACATTTTTGGAATAGTAGTTACCGCGAGGTACAAAAAGAGATGAAAGGGCGCTACCCCAAACATTTTTGGCCAGACGATCCTGCCAATAGCGTTGCCACTAATAGAGTAAAAAGCAGAATGTGATCACGCTTTCTTAACTTTACTTAATGTTAAATGTTGACCATGCAAATAACGAACTTTTTTGGGCGTTTTACAAGCGACTAAACTACTATTACTTTAATGCTGATGTTTTATAGGGTAAAACTTATTACGCGAATGTGCATATGAGTAGTAAGGTAGCGAGCGTTTGTAACTAATTGAAGGCGCAGCTAACAATCTAAAAGTGATAATAGAGGGAACATGCATGAAAGGCGTTATCTTTAGAGGGCTTGAGGCACTGGTTATTGAAAAATGTGGCATGGCTGCATGGGACGACTTACTTGAAAAAAATGCACCTGAAGGTCGTGTTTATATTTCTGCAGAAAGTTACCCGGATGAAGAGATAGTTGCTTTAGCACAAGATGTAGCAACTGCACTTTCTATGTCTATGTCAGAGGTATTAAAGGCCTTTGGAGAGTATTTGTTCTCTCATTTGAAGGGGCGTCATCCTAGTATTGTTGCTAACTTTAATTGTTTTGCTGATCTTATTATTGGCATTGATAAAGTAATTCATGTTGAAGTAGCTAAGCTTTATCATGAGCCAAATTTACCTGAAATTGACGCCCAAATTATTGAAGACGGGTTTATTTTAATGCGCTACAACTCTAAGCGACAGCTTTGTATGTGCGCTGAAGGGCTTATTTTTGGTGCTGCGTCTCATTATGGAGTCGATGTTAAACTTAACCATGCTCAGTGCATGCATGATGGGTTTGATTCGTGCTTAATTGAAGTAAACTATGGGACTCACCATGGCTGAAGACGACTACAATTATAAAAAAGCGTATTTGCGCGAAAAATCAGCCAGAGATCAATTAGAAACCCTACTAGAAGACAAAACACGGGCATTATTTATTGCTAATCAAGAGCTGGAAGAAAAGCTCGAAACGGTCAAAAACCAACAAATAACTTTAATGCAAAGTGAAAAAATGGCCACGCTAGGCACACTCTCTGCTGGGATGGCCCACGAAATAAATAACCCGCTTGCTTATATAACCAGTAATGTAGCAAGTATAAAATTTATAAAGCCCATGTTGGTTACGTTAATGACGGCAGCTCAACAATTTGTAGATAAATCGATTTCAGTATCGCAGTTAGAGTCTATTTTAGTTCAGCTCAATCAAGAGAACGATTTAAGCTTTATTGTGGACGATATAGATGACTTAGTTGATGATACTCAAGAGGGCTTAGAGCGTATCGCTTATATTGTTAGCAACCTTGTCGACTTTGCGAGCCTAAAAGATAACGTAACAACAATGGCAGACATTACAGAATCATTAAATGGCACGCTAAAGTTACTCGACAACCAGTTAGGAACGTGTGCTATAGAGTTACATATAGAAAAAATACCTTTAACACAGTGTAATTTATCATCGATGAAACAAGTATTTGTAAACTTATTAATTAATGCGAAACACGCCTGTGATAGCCAGTTCGATCAGCAGGGAAAAATCACCATTAAGCTGTTTGCTAATAAAAATAATATTTATATTGAGGTGGCAGATAACGGCTGTGGGATGGATGGCGACATACTTAAACAAATATTCGATCCTTTCTTTACTACTAAACCCGTAGGCCAAGGCACTGGTATGGGAATGGCTATAGTTTACAACATACTTAAAGAGCACAACGGAACTATAGAGGTTGAAAGTGAAGTTAATAAGGGGTCTTTAATACGTTGTGTAATACCTATTTCAACAAAGTGCATGTAAGCTTTAAACTTAAAGCTTACATGCAGCTGTACCTAAAATACTAAAATGCAGAGCTTATGTCACTTAGATACTTTGTAATAACAAGCATATTAATTTTAATGACCATGGTCACTGGTTTACTAGTTGGTTATCGCTACTTTTTTAGTTTACCTAACATTGAGCAAAGTATTGAAGATTACCAAAACAGAGAGTTACTAAGCGTAAAAATTGCCTTAGACCGTGAGTTTGTATTTTTAAAAACGCTAAATTATGATTACGCTGTGTGGGACGATAGTTATGAGTTTTTACAAACGCTAGGCTCTCGTTACATTAGCTCAAACTTTGTTGATGATACCTTTAAATCGTTGAAAATTGATGGCGTATTTATTTATGATATGAACTTTAATTTGGTTTACTCTAAAACACATAATTATGTACAAGTTAATGATTTTGATGCCCCTGAATTTAACTTACAAACACACAAAAAAAATAAATCAATTTTACCTCTCAACTATATCACCCCACAAAATAACAGCTTACAACATTCTGGTTTTTTAAAAACGCAATATGGACCAGTGATGTTTGCATCTCATATGATCAGAAAAACCAATAACACGGGTGAACAAATTGGCGCTATGGTTTTTATAAGAAAAGTACGCCCATCGTTTATACAAAAAATTGCCAGTGTGTCACAGGTTGACCTTACCCACTCTATTCCAGCCGATGGACAGTTTGATACGCACCTAAAAAAATTAACGGGTAGCTTACAAGGCGGTAAAATTGCTACTCAAAGGCGAAGAGTGTTACTCGACATTAATAATGAGCCACTTATGCTGATAGATATTAAACATTATCATCAACAACTACCTACTTTATTAGACCGTGATTTGTTGTTAACACTATTAATGTTTTTGCTTATTTCGTTGCTGGGCTTATTTATTATTAATCGTTATTTTATTCGTCCTTTAATAAGCGGAGCTGAGGCATTAAATAAAATGCTACTTCGTAACACGTTAAGCCCATTAAGAATGAGTAATCAGTTTTTAGAGCTGCAAGTTCTGATTAAAGGTTTTAACGCTTTGTTTATGCAAATAAGTGAAAAAAATAAAGAGCTTGAGAGAATTAGTAAAATAGATGGGCTCACTCATTTATTTAATCGTCGTGCATTTGATGAAATATTTGATCAGCAGTGGAGCGAAGCAAAAAATGAATGTAGTACTTTAACGATATTACTGGTTGATGTGGATTTCTTTAAACAATTTAATGATGTGTATGGCCATCAAGCGGGTGATGCCGCACTGCAAAAAGTGGCTTATGTTTTAAATAAAACAGCGTTGCTTTATCAGGGGGTGGCAGCTCGTTACGGTGGCGAAGAGTTTATTCTTTTATTTAATCGACTCAGTGATGAACAAGGTGTTGAGGTATCAAACTTGTTGTTAAACGCCATTATTGATTTACATATTGATCATATTGGCTCTGATATACAAAATCAGCTAACTATTAGTATTGGCTGCGTGAGTATCAATGCAAACAGTATAATTGAGCAAAATATACAACCTAAATCGGTGATTAAAACAGCAGATGAGTTATTGTATCAAGCAAAAAAAGAGGGACGTAACCAGATTAGGTTTAAGTCGATTTAACTCGATACTTCTTGTCCGCCGTGTTGCTCAGCTAAATCATCAAGTTCGGCAACGGTATAATCAAATCCGCTTTCATCATATTCGTAGCTTACTTTAACGCTGTCGCCGCCATTGAAAAGGCGTGTTTTTACGTCATTGACTGGCCAATCTTTTAATTCGTGTAAAAAGCGGTTAGCCACTTGTGATGACTCAAATCGGTAACTAATCTCTGTTTTCATAAATAATAATACCCTGATAATTTTACCCCCGTAGTTTGTTGATTTTTACCAAGGAGTCAAGTTATCTACTTTAAAAGAGCAATAAATTATGACCTTATAGATACTTATCGGTCATAGTAATCTAAATTGGAGTGTTAACAGTATAAAGCTGTTTAAAAAACAATAACCATATAACAATAACGGAGTAGGCAATGAAACATTTAGTGACCTTAGTTGGGCTTATCGCTTTTTTAATGGTAGTACTACCGGGACCCCTTTATAAATTTAATATTGTTGAACTAGGCACTGCTTTTGCTGGTTTTAGATTAGGTGTTTATGTTGGTGGGGCAGCATTAGCCTTATTATTAGTTCAAGTGCTATTCATGCGTAAAACAGTGAGCCTAGCCAGTGCAGTGATCACGGTTATTTTTGCAGCTGTTGCTATTGCGATGCCGCTTAACATGATGAATACGGCAAAAAGTGTTCCGCCAATTCATGATATTTCTACCGATTTAATTAACCCACCTGAGTTTGTTGCGGTTGTGCCTTTGCGTGCTGATGCACCCAACCCTGTTGCTTACGCGGGTGAAGAAACTGCAGCGCAACAACGAAAAGCATATCCAGAGCTAAAACCGCTCGAGTACAACCAAACGCAACTAGAGTTAGTGGCAGCCACAACAAAAGCCATTGAAAACCTTGGTTGGGAACTGGTTAATAGTGATGTTAATAATGGTATTGTTGAAGCCACAGACACCACAACCTGGTTTGGCTTTAAAGATGATGTTGTAGTGCGTATTAACGACAAAGGCAGTAAGCGTGTGGTAGACATACGCAGTAAATCTCGCATTGGTAAAAGTGATTTAGGCAAAAATGCCCAGCGTATTAGTGCTCTGATTGACGAGTTAAACGCCGTTGTGGTGCAGTAATTGATAAAAATAGCCCAGCATTATGCTGGGTTTTTTGCAGTTGCTACGTCAGTTCATGTTCAGAGCTGATAATGCATACTGTGTGAGTTATAAATTTTAATAAACTATGGAGTTATTATGAAAACAGTCGGATATGCAGCAAAAAGCCAAGGTTCTGAACTTACAGAGTTTTCTTTTGAGCGCCGCGATTTACGAAATAACGATGTAGCAATAGAGATTTTATATTGTGGTGTCTGTCATTCAGACTTACACGCAGTGCGAAACGATTGGGGTGGCAGTAAATACCCATTAGTACCAGGGCACGAAATTGTTGGTAAAGTAATTTCGGTTGGTAGCGATGTTACTAAATATCAGCAAGGCGATACCGTTGCTGTAGGCTGTATGGTTGACTCATGTCAAAGCTGCGACCAATGTCATAATCACGAAGAGCAATTTTGTCGTGAAGGCATGGTTGGCACTTACAGTGGCAAAGACAGAATAAATGGTGAAATGACTCAAGGTGGCTACTCTAAGCATGTAGTGGTGCGTGAAGAATTTGTGCTTTCAGTACCTAAAAATTTAGAGCTATCTCGCGTGGCGCCTTTATTGTGTGCTGGCATTACTACTTACTCACCGCTGCATAAATGGGGTGTTAAAAAAGGCAGCCGTGTTGCAGTTGTCGGCCTTGGAGGGCTTGGCCATATGGCGGTTAAAAATGCCGTGGCAATGGGTGCAACGGTTACGGTTATTGGCCGCACTGAATCTAAAAAAGAAGATGCTATCGAGCTAGGTGCACAGCACTATTTAGTGTCGAACAACGATGATGAAATGAAAAATGCACAATCAGCGTTTGATGTGATCATTGATACTATACCGGTAAAGCACGACCTATCACTGTATACACCGCTACTTGATATTGATGGCACGTTAGTGATTGTTGGCCAAGTAGGCCCTGTTGATGAGCTAAACACAGTGCCATTGTTAATGGGTCGTCGTCGAGTGGCTGGTTCGTTAATTGGCGGCATTGCAGAAACACAGCAAATGCTTGATTTTTGTGGTGAGCACAACGTACTGCCAGAGTGTGAAATGATCAACATAGACGAAATTAATACCGCTTATGAGCGTATGGAACGCTCTGATGTGCGATACCGTTTTGTTATTGATATGTCATCTATTAGCGTTTAATACGCTAAAGAGTAAAATGTAAAAAGAGCCGCTTAGCGGCTCTTTTTGTTTTTATTAACAAGGCTGTGCCTGTTTAGTTTTGTTGCCGCTAATTTGTATATAACTAAGCAGCCACATTAACAGCCCACCTAAAAATAAAGCCGCAGCAACATAGCCTGTTTGATTTGGCGCTGTCCCTTTTGCAATAGCAATGCCGCCAACCCAAGGTCCAATAGCATTTGCAATATTAAACGCACACTGCACTAATGCCCCAATCATGGCGTGACCATTAGGTGATACATCCATTAATAGCGTTTGCACTAAGGTTGATAGACCTAAGCTGCAGCCAATAAAAAATATAACCGCATACAGCAGATAAATATTATAGCTGGCACTTACATATGCAAATGCAAAAACAATGGTAGAGGCAAGCGTAAATCCGGTGGTTTTTATCGCTGATTTATCGGCAGCTTTACCTAGCACGTAATTACCGAGCGTAGAGCCAATACCAAACATCACCATAGCAATTGAAATTGTATAGGGCGCGCTCTGAGTGACCTCTAAGATCGTATCGGCCACATAGGTATAAATACAAAATACGCCACCAAAGCCAATAATAACAATCCCTAATATTGACCAAACCAATTTGTTTTTTAGCACCCCTAATTCGTTGAGTAAGTTAGAGGTATGGGTGTTTTTAACATTAGGCACCACGTTATACACAAAAATAAAGGCAATAAACGCCAGTACACCTGCCCCAGCTAAACAATAGCGCCAGCTCAAGTTTTGCCCAACGAGGGTTACTACGGGTACGCCTACAATGGTTGCGACCGTCAGCCCCATAAATACTTTTGACATAAAGCTAGCACGCTTTCCAACAGGCGCAATATCTGAGGCCAATAATAAGGCTGCGCCAAAATATGCGCCATGGGGTAAACCACTTAAAAACCGAAACAGTACAAGTTGCTCTAATGAGCTAGCTAAGGCGCTTAAGCTATTAGCAATACACATTAAACTTAAAAATAGTAACAGCGCTTTTTGTTTACGCATGTTTGCTGTTGCCAACATTAAAATAGGCGCGCCAACAACCACTCCAAGAGCATAAGCACTAATGGCATAACCACTTTGTGATGGGGTACTACCAAATGCTTCACTAATTAATGGCAACATAGGCATCATAGAAAATTCAGATAAACCCAAAATAAAGGTGCCTAGCGCAAGTACAACTAAAATAGCGGCTCTATTGGGCTGACTCGACGGCGATGTAGTATCAACGGCCATGTAAAATCCTTGAAGGTATTGAATAAAATTTAATAACAAACAAAACGCCTGTACGTTTAAAAAATACAACACACACGTTTATTTAAAATTGAATATGGGAATGAGGAATAAAGAGACTGGCATTTTAAATTAAAAGCCTCCTCCCGTCATGGTCTAAACCA
The DNA here is from genome assembly GCF_057552415.1 of Pseudoalteromonas sp. NH0006-26. The sequence continues at coordinate 242,519 of NZ_BAAJMJ010000006.1, read as the reverse complement.
TAGTTTAAGATGAATAAAATTTAACTTAAGCAAACGAAAGGCTGGTTTATATGGCCTTGCAAGCCACTCGCTCATTAAAAGCAAGATATATTAGATTAAAATGTAATGCTAGCTTGACTTTTTGTATGGTATGAATGACATTTGTAAAGTAAACATTACTTTTGAAACAGGATTAAAGCAATGAAAACAGAATTAAATTTAAAACAACGCCAAATTAAAAATACTAGCTACTTGGTTAAATGTACCTTGATTTGGTTACTCACCTTAGCGTTATGTAGCTTTGGCCCGACATTAATTTGGGATCGCGCCGAGATAATTAGCGGCTTTTTTATAGTTGTAAATGTAATAGCCGGCATTGTAATGATTTTGGCTAACAAACGTTACTTACAGGGGATGGATGAGCTGATGCAAAAAATACATCTCAGTGCCATGGGGTTTACCCTAGGTGCAATATTGGTAGGTGGGCTTGCGTACACTAATTTGCAATTGAGTGGCTTAATTGATTTTAAAGCACAGATACCCGATTTAATGTTTTTAATGGGAGCAGTGTATTTAATTAGCGTGTATGTACTTAACAAACACTATTGTGCAGGTGATGAATGAAAAACCGATTAAAGGTATTAAGAGCCGAGCATAACTACACCCAAGCAAGGTTGGCCGAGCTGCTAGATGTTTCTCGCCAAACTATTAATGCGATTGAAAAAGGTAAGTTTGATCCCAGCTTGCCACTGGCCTTTAAGGCAGCAAGGTTGTTTGAGTTAAAAATAGAAGATATTTTTGATGACGAACAGGGTTAAAAATTAACAAAGTGCGACAATATGTCGCGCTTTTTAGATTGCTACAGCACGTATAATTTACCCACAAAAATTTTGTGGTAAATCAATAATGACTGATAAAAAAAATTCTTTAACCTCTTATTTATTATCCCCTTTAGCGCTTGTTATAAGTAGCGTATTATCGCCAGTTGCTTTTGCAGATGACACCTCAATTGAAGTGATTGAAGTGCACGGCCAAGCACAAAATAAACACCTATCATTAGGCTCATCTGAATCGCTATTAACCGATTTAGGAGTGGACTTTTCAGCCGCCGGTGGCATGGCCAATTTACCTGTTTTAAATGGTTTAATGGGGGATAGAGTGGCGGTACTGGTTGATGGGGCGCAAATCACCGCCGCCTGTGCTAACCAAATGAACCCGCCACTGTCTTATATTTCAGCTAATCAAATTAGTAGCTACAAAGTGGTTGCAGGTGTTTCTCCAGTAAGCGCGGGAGGCGATAATATTGCAGGTGTGATTGCTGTTAATTCTGTTTCACCTCAGTACAGTGAAAACAGCGAACTTGCATGGCATTCAGGTTATGTGTCAGCCCAGTACAACACCCTTGATAACGCCAAAAAGGTCGGCGCAGGTATGCGCATTGCCAGCGATGTACTCAGTTTTAATTATCAAGGTGCTTATAGCGATGCTAACAGTTATGAAGATGGTAACGGCGGTTTAGTGCTCGATACCCTATACCGCGCGCAAAACCATAGTTTAAGTGCTGCCATGCGCGATGATAAGCAACAATTAGTGGTTAAGCTAAGTCATCAAAAAATACCCTATCAAGGCTTTGCTAATCAATATATGGATATGACAGATAACACCAGCTATGGTGCTGTGGCCCAGTATAAGCGCACTTTTACAAACAGTGAGCTTGAAGCGCAGTTAAATTGGCATAACGTAAAGCATGAAATGGGTTTTTTTAGCGCAGAAAAAACCGGAAAAATGCCAATGAAAACCGACGCCGAAGATATAAGCACCCAGTTAAAATGGCGACTAGCGCTTGATAACAACAGCCAGTTACTACTCGCGCAAGAGTATCACCACATGAAATTAGATGACTGGTGGCCTGCAGTTGAAGGCTCAATGATGATGGGACCAAATGACTATAACAATATTAATAATGGCCGACGTCAGCGTATTGCTTTGCTTGCTGAATATGAAAGCCAACTAAATACTCGCTGGTGGTTAAATGCAGGTATTCGATTTGAAAGTGTAATGACCAACACTGATGATGTACAAGCATATAATGCAGGCATGGCTGCAATGAATGCGATGGCCATGGCGATGCCAAGTGATGCAATGGCGGCTAAAAAGTTTAATAACCAAAACAAAAAACAAACAGATAATTTAGTTGATGCAAACGTGCTGATTAATTATCAACTAAGCAATAACGACGAACTACAAATTGGCTTAGCCCGTAAAAATCGTGCGCCTAATTTATACGAACGCTACAGCTGGGGCGTAGGTAATATGGCCACCACTATGATTGGATGGTACGGCGATGGCAATGGCTATATTGGTAATATAAACCTTAAACCAGAAACCGCACACACGCTTAGCAGCACGTACACCCGCATGGCAAAAGATGACAGCTGGCGTATAAGTGCTAACGCGTGGGTGAGCGACGTGAATAACTATATTGATACCAACATAGTAAGAAGCTTTAACCGCACAGCGCTTGCTGCCAATACCCGTAATGTACTTATGTTTAATAACGTAGATGCCAGGCTTTATGGTGTAAAGCTAGATGCGGTTTTAGCACTGCATGAGTCTAAGCAGTATGGTAGCTGGTCGTTAAAAGCGAATATTAGCAACACCCGTGGTAAGCGCGATGATACTAATCAGCCGCTTTATCAAATTAAGCCGCTGCAAACCCAATTTGCCATTAACCAGCAAGTTGGCCGCTTTGAAAACGCACTCACGTGGCAGTGGGTCGATAGTAAAACTCGCGTAGATAGCAACCGCCTAGAAAACCAAACTGAGCAGTATCATTTACTTAATTTAAGCTCAAAAGCAAGTTGGGATGCACTTACCGTGAGTGTTGATATTACCAATCTGCTTGATGAATATTATGAATTACCATTAGGTGGCGTAAGTATTGCTGAGTTTAAACAAGATATGTCGCAGGGCTTTAATCAATTAGCTGGGCAGGGGCGCTCAATAAATTTAGCCATGAGTTACGCGTTTTAAGGTGATAGATTAAGGTAGTATAAGCCGTCAGATTCGATTTTAGGTTAATCGAGTCTGACGGTTTATTGCTATTAATTTTTAAGTTTGCTTGTGACAAAATTCTATAAACTGCTTTAACAGCGGGTTTTTGTATTTGTCTTTATGCATCACTAGCCAAAACTGCCTTTGCATGGGGTGGTTTAAATTAAGCTGTGTAACACGGCCATCTTTTAGGGCATATTGCGCGGCAAGTGATGATAAACATCCTAAACCCAAGCCATTTGCTACACAGTTTATAAGCGCTTCAGTGGTATTGAGCTCTACGCTTTGCGTCCAATTTTTAATTTGTGGCGCAAGGCTATGTAAAAAGAAAGAGCGCGAGCCGGATCCAGTTTCTCTTAATACCCATTGGCTACTATTTAAGTCGTTAAAGCTAAGTTGCTTTTTTGCAGCCAATGGGTGGTTTATTGGCGCAATAATACACATGGCGTCATGGCTAAACACATTAGAGACTAAATCGCTTTGATGGGCTTGGCCCTCAATAAGTGCTATATCGAGCTCGTAATCTATAAGTTTTTGACAAATAAGCGTCGAATTGGAAATCAGTATTTGTTGCGAGTAATGCTGTTTCTGCGCTCTAAAGTTGCTTAACAAAGCAGGTAATACATGATTACCAATCGTATCGCTGGCACCAATTTTTAAAGTTCCGCTGGCAGGAGCGTTGTCTAAAAACAAAGTGTCGATAGTGTTTGCCCGATTTAATAGTTCATCAGCAAGGGGCAGTAGTTTTTGCCCTTCTTGATTTAATAATAACCGATTATTTACACGATCAAATAATGGATGGCCTAACTGCTTTTCAAGTTCGCTAAGCGCCATACTCACCGCCGCTTTAGATAAAAACAGTGACTCAGACGCTGCTGTAAGGGTGCTGTGCTGGGTTATGCCTACAAATACTTTAAGTTGCTTAAGTGAAATATTCATTATGCTATGTTTAGTTTACCTGAACCTATGTTCTATATAATTAGATTTAACTTAACAAAATGCAAGCGTAAACTTCTCTGTAAGTTACAACCACAGGGTGGAATAGAGATGTTTAAACATATAAAAACAAAGGTATCTGGTGCACCAACACCAATGGGCGGTTTGGCATTAGGTATTGCCAGCCTAGGTTGGGCTTGGGAGAGTATGTTTAACCTAAATGGCGTAGCACAATATGCCGGTGCCGCTATTGCGAGCGTATTATTGCTATTGTTAACACTTAAGTTTTTATTACATCCTCAGCTGCTTAAAGCCGATTTAGCCCATCCGGTTGTGGGAAGTGTGGTGCCTACTTTTGCTATGGCTACTTTAGTGGTGTCTAATTCTTTAGGGCAGTTTTACTCCCTTGCGGGAGATATGCTTTGGGTTGGTGCATTTTTATTGCATGTGGTGTTTTTAATCAGCTTTATTGCTCATCGCGTGATTGAATTTAAAATTGAGCATATGGTGCCAAGCTGGTTTGTACCGCCGGTTGGGATCATTGTTGCCGATGTCGCGTTTTCAGGGAATCCGGCTCTGCTATTTTTAGCACAAGGGGCGCTTTATTTTGGCATGCTGATGTATGCAGTTATGTTGCCTATGATGATTTACCGGATCATTTTTGCTGCGCACATTCCTGATGCTGCACAACCTACACTGGCTATTTTAGCGGCGCCAGCAAGTTTATCGTTAGCTGGTTACTTTACAGTTATCAGCGAGCCGTCACCGGTTATTATTGGCTTGTTATTTGGAATTGCGGTACTGATGACCTTTATAATTTACGTCGCATTTTTTAAATTACTGCGCCGTCCATTTTGCCCAGGTTACGCTGCGTTTACTTTTCCTATGGTCATTGGTGCTACCGCGTTATTTAAACTTGCCGCATGGATGCATGCAGAGGGTATTGATTTGCAGTTTGTTAAACAAATACAGTATTTAGCAACGTTTGAACTGATTGTGGCAAGTGGGGTAGTTTGCTATGTGGCGGTTCGTTATTTGGCTCACTTTAAGCTTTTTAACACTCAATTTAAGCCTCTTACCCTATCACAATAACGATTAAACGCTTGTTTGCACTACCTCGTTAGCCTCGTGCTCAATTGCTTGTTCGGCATCTTGCTCAGCAAGCTTTGCGCGCTCTGCTTTTGAAACATAAGCCGGTTTGTTGCTTTTATGTAGCTTGGCATTAGCACGCTTATCTTTGTTATTAAATTTTGTAATGATCTTTTTTCTGCGATTCATGATTCACCTCGTAATTTTGAGCTGCGCATTATACAGGCATCTTGTTCAAAGCTGTTAGACAAATTATAAGCTTTGCTTGTGGGTTTGCCGCAAAGCGCTGTTTGTCACTTTGCAAGGAGGTTATAATTAGAGCTCTTTATTGTTAATTAAATGGAATCTGTTTTGAACAAGCTCGCTTTAGCAAGTATTGCCTTATGTGCATTTAGCGCTCATGCACAATTAAATAAACACAGTGAAAGCGTGGCCGATTACGCAGTTAATAGCTACCAAAATGCACAGGTGCATACGCTTACTAATTTAGTATCGTTTCCTACGGTGAATAAAAGTGAGATCAGTGCGCCACAAAATCCTGATTTTATTAGCTTTAAAGCGTTATTAAAAATGAAAGCCGCTGAACTTGGCTTTGACTACCAAGATTTAGGTTATACGGTACTCATAGGTATGGGTGAGCAAAAAGAAAAAGTAACCATAGTGACTCACGGCGATGTACAACCCGCAAACGCCAGTAAATGGAAGCAAAGCCCATTTATTATTGATACCTCAGAGCCGGGTAAATTAATTGGCCGAGGTACCGAAGACGATAAAGGCGCTATTGCCACCGCTTTATATGCGATGAAAGCCATAAAAGATAAAGGTATAACCCTTGATAACCGCATTGAGCTGATGGTTTACCTAGCGGAGGAGTCTGATTGGGGGCCTTTAACCGAATTTATGAAAACTTATGAGCAACCAAAGTATGCGGTCACCATTGATGCCTCATATCCCGTGGTAGTTGCTGAAAAAGGCTGGAGCTTAATTTCGCCTACGTTTGCAGCTACATCAGCGCAAACCGGTGTGTATGTAAGTAATGTTACGGGTGGTGCCTTTGCGAGCCAAATTCCTGAAGATGCCAGCTTAACCTTGCATAACGCCAGTGCTGAATTAGTGACTCAATTAAAACAAACCGCCACGGCTCTTAAGCAAGTAGAATTTACCTTTGACGAACAAATAGATGGAACTTTAATTAGTGTAAAAGGGGTATCGGCACATTCATCTGAACCAGAATCAGGCGTTAACGCCATTGCTTATTTGGCTGAACTATTTAAAGCCGTCGAGCTTGAAAACAACAGCGATGGGCAGCTTATTAAGTTTGTAAATCAGCTAATAGGCCTAGATATATACGGTAAACAATTTGGTGATATTGCGTATAAACATGACTTTATGGGGCCAATGACAGTAGCGCCCACGGTTATTGAACGAGACGGTAATAACCTAACGTTAGCGGTTAATGCTCGTCGCCCTATGGGTAAAGAGGCTGACTTACTTGAGCAGCAAATTAATAGTGCGCTTACCCAATGGCAAGCTGATAATAAAGTAACATTGGCAAATGTTAAAACTACCATTGGCACACCCATGCTGCTTGATGGAGCGCCTCATGCGCAGAAGTTACTTGATATTTTTAAACATTTTACTGGCGATCAAGACGCAGGTTTTGTGTCGATTGGTGGTGGTACCAACGCTAAATTATTTGATAATGCCGTATCGTTTGGCCCATCAATGCCGGGTAAACGCTACACAGGTCACTCAGAGCATGAATTTATTACGCTTGAGCAACTAGCACTTAATTTACGTATGTACACCGCAATGATGATAGAGCTAGGTAATATGTAATTTGGGTTATTGCATAGCAAATACGAAAAAAACCGCCTTTGTGGCGGTTTTTTTATAACAACTAAATGTTATTGAAAATTAACGTCTGGTAAGCACTCAAAGCCCGGTTTGGCAAACAAGTAGCCTTGCATTAAATCAATACCGGCATTTTTTAACCAGTGATATTCTTCAACTGTTTCAATGCCCTCAGCCAGTGCCATTACGTTTAGCTCTTTAAACATATTTAAGCAGTTACGCACAATAGTTTGGCGTTTTGTATCTTTGTCGATATTGCGTATAAGTGCCATATCGAGTTTAATAATATCTGTTTGAAAATCAGCTAGTAAGTTTAATCCAGAGTAGCCTGAGCCAAAGTCATCGGTGGCTGTTTTAAAGCCCAGCTCTTGGTAGTAGCTTACAACTCGTTCAACGTGGCTGCTATCCTCTATTTTTTCAACTTCAGTAAATTCAAACATAATATTAGTTGTAGGGAAGTTGTACTTTTTAGCCGCTTCTAGGGTGGTACGAATACAGCGCTCAGGCTTATAAATAGCGTTGGGTAAAAAGTTAATGCTTAGCATGGTGTTTATGCCTAGCTTAGAGGCAAGCGCAATGGCTTTTATTCTACACAGTTGATCAAAGGTATAGCGATTGTTGTCGTTTACTTGGGAAATAATAGAGAAAGCCGACTCGTTGTTTAAACCACGAACTAAAGCCTCATACCCATAAATAGTGTTACTTTTACAACTTATAATAGGCTGAAATGCCATGGTAAAGTCAAAGTCTAGCTCGCTAGAATCAGCGCAGTTGCTACAAGATACTTTTTCGCAACTTTGTGATTTTTCGTTCATTCATCCACCTTTTTTATTAACCCACACTAAAAGGTGGTTAAGTTTTGGTAATCCTAACAAAGTATTGAGATTTTACATAATTATATTAGCTAACATTAATGTAACTCATAATTAAGTTTTTATTCAACTCATGAAAAATCAGCAATAAGGTTATGCTTATATAACCTTATTGCTACGCTAAAAGTATAGTAGGTTTGCAAAATTAGTTAAGTGTTGCGGTTAGTTTTATGCTGGTATTGAGTAATTTAGAGATAGGGCAGCCTTTTTTAGTGTCTTCACACAGGGTTTGAAATTGCTCATTTGAAATATCAGCAACTTTTGCATTCACCACTAATTCAATTTCACTCACTGCAAAGCCATCGTCTACTTCATCTAAGCTTACAGTCGCTTTGGTGTTTATATCGTCAGCAGTATAACCCGCATCTCCTAACGCCAGCGATAACGCCATGCTAAAGCAAGCACTGTGGGCTGCACCAACTAACTCCTCTGGGTTAGAGCCGGGTTTATCTTCAAAGCGGGTATTAAACCCATACGGCTGGTTATCAAGTGCGCCGCTTTGAGTTGAAATAGTGCCTTTACCACTTTTAATATCGCCAGACCAATTTGAGCTTGCCGTTTTTTTGATTGTCATCATGTTCTCCTTGTTGCGATTAATGTAAATTTTTCAGCATTGATATCGGTTGTATGTAAATTAATCCGATAATTGCTGAAAAATGTAAGCATTAACACGGAGGTTGCAAGATAAACGCCAATCTCTATTTGCTACGTTTACATCGCTGTGAACAATAAATAACGTTATCCCAGTCTCGTTGCCATTTTTTTCTCCATGCAAAAGGTTTGTTGCACACAGGGCATATTTTTTCAGGTAGGGTTAGTTTTTTATGTGCCATAGTTATTTGCCTGATTGCTTTTTGGTTTTACGTACCGAGGGAGTGATGGCTACATGTTTTTTTAGTATGGCATGAATAGCACGTTTAACCTCGCTACGCTCTCGGTATTGCCATAATCGCTCACGTGCCTCTTTAGATGCTTGAGTTAAATCAAGCATCGGCTCTGGGTAATCTTCACCAAGTTTAAAGTCATTAAATAATGCTTCCATGGGAGTTTGTTCCCAAGGTTGATGTAAATATTCAATGGGGAGCTTTTCAAGTTCGGGGCACCATTTTTTTATAAATGCGCCAGTTGGGTCTTGATCTTCAGATTGCTTAATGGGGTTGTAATGGCGAATGGTATTAATGCCAGTAACCGATGCCTGCATTTGAATTTGCGGATAATGAATACCTGGCTCAAAGTCTAAAAAGTAGTTAGCCAGCGGAAAGCTTGCTTGCTGCCAACTGATGTTTAAATGATGGGTTACAAAACTAACTAACATAGCGCGCATTCTAAAGTTAATATAACCGGTGGCTTTTAAACAGCGCATGCAGGCATCAATAATAGGAATACCGGTTTGCCCCTGTGCCCAGCGTTCAATATCGCTAGTTACCTGAGCGTCATCACGATACGGAAATGCATGGTAACCCGGATTTAAGGCTTTAAATTCCATGCTGCATTCGCTTTCAAACTTTTGCATAAAATGGCAATGCCAATGAAGGCGAGATATAAAAGCACCAAGCGGGCGCTTCCAGCCTTTTTTATCGGGATGGGTGGAATGGTATGCTTCTATCGCCATTTGATACACCTGCCTAAGGCTAATATTGCCCCAGGCTAAATAGGGCGAAAGTCTAGAACAATGCGTGCGGCTCAAGCTTGGGCTGGAGATCCCTTTTTGATAGCCTTTACCGCGCTCGGCAAAAAAACTGTGCATAACGTCGCGGGCAAGTCGTGGCCCTCCATGTTGAAAGTTGTCATCGTCAGCTGTGTAACTACTTGGTAATTTTGGCGATTGGTAGTGTGTGAGTGTCACTGTTTTAATGTGCTTCCAATCTGGAATGGCAATTGGCGCTTGCATTGTTTGTTGCCAGTATTCATTCCAATTATTGCGATTTTTTTTACCGCGAATGACAGCCCCCGTTGGTGATTGGTGCCAGTTAATCTGATTATGTTGGCACCATGCTTTAATCGCTTTATCGCGCTCAAATGTATTATTTAAGCCGATTTCTTGGTGACTAAAGAGATTAATTATTTCAAACTGGGTGTGCAGCTCTTCAAGCAGGCCCTGCATATTTTGTTTAAATAGGTACACGCAGCTATTAAAGCGAGCAAGTTGTTGGTTTAAATCACATAGTGACTGATACACAAAGCGCCAATGTCGCTCGTTATAATGAGCATCTTCGAGTAACAGCGGCTCAAAGTTATACAGCAATAATGTTGGAAGTCCGTTGCTAAACGCATTTTTAAGCGGTTGATGATCGCTTAAGCGTAAATCGCGTTTAAACCAGACAATATTTATTTTTTGGCGCATGTAATTAAATTATTTGCTAGCAGTGTAATGTAAATTAAGACTTAGCTTATAAGTACGTATTGCCTAGGTGTTAGGGTTTAGTTTTTAAGTTAAAAGTGAGAAACAATGTTTTTAGATTTAATGCAAAACAGCAGCCGCTCTGTGTATAGCTACTTAGTTGGCGGCATTAGCCCACGACCGATTGCATGGATAAGCACCCTAAGTAGTGAGGGGGTAACTAATATTGCACCTTACTCTTTTTTTACCGTAGCAAGTTGTCAGCCTGCAGTGCTAAGTGTGACTCAAGTTAACCCCAGCGATAAAGCCAATAAAGATACACTGACAAATTTACTGGCCACCAAAGAATGTGTTGTTAATACTGTTAGCCATGCCTTAGTAGAGCAAATGAATCAAAGCTGTGCTAACTACCCAAATAATGTCAGTGAGTTTGATAAGGCCAACATACAGTCAGTCTCAAGCCAGCTAGTTAATCCGCCAAGTGTTGCAGCTTCAAAAGTACGTTATGAATGTAAGCTTCGAGAGGTGATCACTATTTCAGATGAGCCAAGCGGTGGCAAAATGATGCTCTTAGATGTAGTGGGAATTTTTGTCGATGACGCCACGTTGGTAAATGGTTATATAGATCCGACACGTTTAGATACAGTAGGTAAAATGGGCGGCGATTACTTTAGCACCACTAACGATAAGTTTGTATTAAAACGCCCACAACTTTAACGGTGAGCGTTTTAATTACAGCAGGTTAAATAGGGCGCTATTTACTCTGTTTTTGGTAAAAACAGCGCACTAATTGCACCCAAAAATCCTAATCCACTGTAGAGCAAAATAAGCTCTGCGGTTGATAAAAACGATTCTAATAAGCCAATGCTGCCTAACATCAGTAATAAAACCCCAATAACGGTATTACTAACCGACACATAATCGGTGCGTTTGTTACCCTCTGCCATATCGACGAGGTACGTTTTGCGTCCTAAGCGCACGCCTTGGTGCGCAACTGAGAGTAAAAAGTACAAAATAGGCATAGCCCACCAGTTCAGTAGCAGCTCGCCATACCAAGTCGCAATAACAAATACGGCTAAGCCATTAAATGTGACTAAAATAGCGCTAAGCACTAAAACTCGCTGGCTAGATAAGTCGCTTAAGCGCCCCCAAATTGGCGCTGAGACTAGGCTTGCAAAGCCGGAAACTGCAATAAAGGTGGCAAGTAAAGAAAATTCAAACGACTGTTTACTGGCTAAAATAATATAAAAAGGAGCGCTCAATGCTGAACAAAGCAGTAAGGCACGTGTAATAACAAAATGGGCAAACTGTTTGTCTTGGTATAAAATTTTTAACTTTGAAAACGCGTGCAATAGGCCATTATTCGCTCCTTCGGTAGCGCCACTATATTCGTTAATTTGTGCATAAAAAAACGCGGCAATCAACCACATTAATGCACCCAGTAGTAAAGCGATGATCACAATGTCTTGATCTTTTTGCTGTGAAAAAAACCACATCATGAGGCCAAACGTTAAGGTGGCAAAACCGGCAATGCTTGCAGCAAGCCCGCTAATATTACCGCGTTGCTGTTTAGGAATAACTTTGCCCAGCACATCTTTTGCAGCTACAGAGTTAAACCCCCTAGCAAGGCTAAATAAAATTAATAAGCCAATAATGGCATAACCTGCTTGTGCGCCCTTGAGGATAAACGCAACCGCAACCATGGCTAAAATGCATCCTGCTTGCATCACTGCACCTATTACCCATACCCATTTACGAACGGGGAGTTTGCGAATAACGTTTGCAATAGCAAGTTGGGGCAGTAACGAGCCCGATTCTCTGATTGGCACTAACCAAGCAATAAAACTCGCGGGTACATTTAAGCTTTGCATTAACCAGGGCAGGGTGATTTTTGGATTAAGCAGTGCATCGGCAAATTTACTAAAAAGCTGGCTAATGAGTAAAATAATAAAATTACCGGGTACTTCCTGACAGGCATTGTCGTCGATGGCCTTGCAGGCTCGGGCGTCTTCTTCATTGTTTAAACGTTTATAGATTTGTTCTTTTGTCAGTTTTTTCACAATTAATAACTACGCTATCAGTGTAAATATTTAGATATATTAAGATGATATGCTTAACTTTTCTACTTTTGGGATTACAAAGTCATGTTACCTGCTAAAAACAAAGGTTAATTCACAAAAAAATCAGCTAAGCGCTGATTTTTTTATTTGTACTAAACTGGAGCCTTATTCAAAATCACGAGCACTGTGGCGCTCTGCGAGTTGATCCTCTTCTGCTCCCCACGTACGGTTAACGCGACGACCTCGTTTTACACCTGGACGCGCTGCTATTTGCTTAGCCCAACGAACCACATGGGTATAAGATCCGACATCTAAAAACTCGGCGGCGTCGTATAAGTCGCCTAATACCAGTGAGCCATACCAAGGCCATATGGCAATGTCGGCAATGGAATATTCACTGCCTGCCATGTATTCGTTGTCACTTAAATGGCGGTTAAGCACATCTAACTGACGTTTAGTTTCCATGGTGAAACGGTCAATCGGGTATTGCATTTTGGTTGGTGCATAACTGTAAAAATGACCAAAACCACCGCCTAAATAAGGCGCCGATCCCATTTGCCAAAATAACCAGTTACGACATTGTGTTTTAGCTTGAAAGTCATTAGGAATAAGCGCATCAAACTTCTCGCCAAGGTATTGTAAAATAGCGCCAGATTCAAACACAGGAGTCGGTGGCGTTGTAGAATGATCCATCAACGCAGGTATTTTTGAGTTTGGGTTTATATCAACAAAATCAGAGCCAAACTGATCGCCTTCACCAATATTAATTAAATAAGCGTCGTACTCAGCCTCAGTAATACCAAGCTCTAACAGCTCTTCAAACATAATACTGACTTTTTGCCCGTTGGGGGTCGCTAATGAGTAAAGCTGAAATGGATGTTTACCAATGGGCAATGTTTTATCGTGGGTTGCTCCTGCAATTGGGCGGTTAATGTTTGCAAATTTACCGCCACTTTCATTGTCCCATGTCCATACTTTTGCTGGGGTGTAGTCGTTGTTATCACTCATAAATAGCCTCTAATCGTTTAAACGTGCGTATTTGCTTTGCCCGTTGTTGCTTTTAATTTATCTGCTTTTGCTAATTTATACCCTAAAAAGAATCCACTTAATGCGCCGAACAGATGGCTTTCAAACGAGATATGCAACCGCTGTGGAAACACACCCCAAATAAAGCCACTGTATAAAAAGGCCACCACCACGGCTATAAAAATAGATTTAAAAGAACGTCTTACAATGCCATAGCATAAAATAAAGCCCCATAATCCATAAATAACGCCACTTAAGCCGACATGAATATTGCCACGGGCAAACATCCATACCAGTAATCCACCAACTAATGCGGTGAATAAAAATACGCTATAAAAACGCTTTACACTGTATTGGCAAATTAACCAGCTTAAAACAATAAAGGGCAGCATATTACTCGCAAAATGCCACCAGCTACCGTGTAAAAAGGGAGCGCAAAGAATCCCAATCAGCCCTTGAATGCTGCGAGGGTAAATACCTAAACCATTTAAACTAATGCCTGGCAGGCTATTAATTAGTTGCAACACAAAACAAATAGTTACAATGCTTATAATGGCAAAGCGGGTGCTGCTGAGTAACGATAAGGTGGATGGTTTATTTTGCATACGGTGCCCTTATTTATAGTAAGAGTGGCCAGTATAGGAATAGTGGTGAGTAATGAAAAGCAAATTAAAAAGCACAGCGATTAAACTGTGCTTTTTATGCTGATTAATCGTAATTAACCAAGCTTGGTAAGTAGTTTTTTAGCTGCTAGCTCAGAGCTTGCTGGGTTTTGACCAGTGATCACTAAACCGTCTTCAAGCGCAAGAACGCCCCAGTCGTCAGTTTTTTGATAGTCACCACCTTTTTTAATCAGCTCGTCTTCGACTAAAAATGGAACTACATCTGTTAATTGTACAGCGGCTTCTTCAGTGTTACTAAAGCCGGTAACTTTTTTACCCGCAACCAATGCATTGCCATCAGCATCTTTTGTATTTAAAAATGCGGCACTGGCATGACACACAGCTGCCACTGGCTTTTGTAATTTTACAAAATCTTCGATGAGCGAGATTGAATCCGTGTTATCTACTAAATCCCATAATGGGCCGTGGCCACCTGGGTAAAATACCGCATCAAAATCAGAAGCATTCACTTCACTTAGCACTTTTGTGTTTGCCATTAATGCTTGCGCTGCACTGTCGTTGTCGTAACGCTTGGTAGCATCAGTCTGGAAGTCGGCTAATGTACTGGTTGGGTCGATTGGTGGTTGGCCACCGTTTGGTGAAGCTAGAGTGATTTCTGCGCCAGCATCAACAAATGCATAATAAGGGGCGGCGAACTCTTCTACCCAAAAACCTGTTTTTTCACCGGTGTTGCCTAAATCAGCGTGTGAAGTAAGTACCATTAGTATTTTCTTAGCCATTATTTTTTCCTTCTGATGATTTAAAATTGTAATCTTTGCTTAGCAATTACTATATGCACTAACCCAACCTTAAACAACGATGATAAATTCAACTTTATTGATTTAATAATTGATACAATGAGCTAAGGCTACAATTAGGATGCAGTGATGAAAGTTTCGTTTGAACAATTAAAAAGTATGGTGGTGTTTGCACAAATAGTTGAGCAGGGCAGTTTAACTGCAGCGGCAAAGCAGCTAGGGTTAACGCGGGCAGTAGCCAGTTATCATTTAAAAAAGCTAGAAACGCAACTTGAAGTAACCTTGCTTAACCGCTCAACACGCACTATGGCGCTTACTGAAGCCGGTATGGCTTACTATGAGCGCTGCCGCGTTATTACCGAGCAAGCCAATGCTGCTAATCAACAAATAGAAAATATAAAAAGTGAGCCCCAAGGATTATTAAAAATTAGTTGTCCGGTTAATGTGGGGATGCAATTAATAGTGCCTGCAATTAATACCTTTAAGCGCCAATACTCCAAAATTGATATAGATTTACAGCTAACTGATGATGTGGTGGATATTATTAAACACGGGTTTGATTTTGCAATTAGAGGGGTTGCACTGCGCGATTCGAACTTACAGGCAACTAAGTTAACCACTATGAGTACCTGTATTTGTGGTGCGCCTAATTATTTTGCGCATTATGGCAAGCCTACTACGCCCGATGAATTAGCAAAGCACCAGTGGGTGGTTTATCAGCTAGGGAGCAAAACCTTGACCTTGCAAAAAGACGGTAAAAAAGTCGACATTACCATGCAAGGATCCCTCAGTACTAATAATGCCGCAGCACGGACTGCATTTGTGGAGGCAGGACATGGCATAGGGCGTATACCGCTATACGATGCATGGCCAAAAGTACAAGCGGGTTTGCTGCAAATTATAATGGACGACTACAAAAGCAAAGACATTGAGTTGTATGGGGTTTTCCCGCCAGGGGCGACGGGATCTAAAAAGTTGCGTTTGTTTATTGATTATTTAAAAGCGTACTTTGTAAAACAGCATACGGCATTAGGTATGCGTAAGGGCTAGCGCTCGGTTAAATAAGGCAACAGCCTGTTGATACATTGCAATAGCGAGAGCTGCATCGTATCGCTCGCCTTCATCACGCATAAAGGCATGTTGCGCGTTAACTTCTTGCCATTGGTAATTTATACCAGTACGAACAGCTTGCTGGTATATTTTGTCTCGGCCATCTTGTGGAACATGGGGATCTTGTTTACCCCAAATAAAATGAATTTCACCGAGTATATCGGCCATGCGTTCAAACGAGTTATTTCCGGGTTGTGCGGGCAGTGTATTACTGTGTATATCGGTGGCGTATAAACAAAATGCAGCTTTTATAAGTGGGTTTAATGCGGCTCTGTAAGCTAAATGCCCACCAATACACACTCCCATAGCCCCAACATTTCCTGAACAATAACTTTGGCGTTTTACAAAGTCGATAAGGCTTTGCGTATCGCTATCATGATGCTCTAAAGGTTTAGCCCATTTATCGCTATTACCCTTATCTTTGCCTTCGTCATCATAAGCAAGCACTGTCCCAATTGGGTTAAGCTCATGAAATACTTCTGGCACAAGTACGATAAATCCATGACTGGCTAAAATAGCTGCACTACGGGCAATGGGTGCCGTTTGCTGAAAAATTTCAGAATAAAAAATAATGGCAGGGTATTGCCCCGATGTTTGTGGGCGGTAAATGGTAGTTCGCATTAACCCTGTAGGCGTTGGTAAGTCAGCGTTATGGTGTTGAATGATCATAAAAGCGCTCAGTAAAATGAATATAATAGCTGAGCGCGGTAAAATAAACGAATTTTACTACAAATTAACTAACCTAAACTGTGCTTAAATAGCGGCAGGCATTTTATTGCAGCTGGCGTAATAGCTAACTGTAGCTGGCCAGTCAGAAAATATACCGATTACACCAACCTCTTTTGCAAGCACATCAACCACGGCCATCATGTCACCATCGTTATCTATAACATCACTAATTGATTGGTAATAGTAACCGCCACCGTTATTTAGCGGCCCAGATCGTTCAAGACTCCATGCAATAATATTAAGCCCAGCAGCTTTAGCATCAATAGCGTACTGCGATGGCACAATATTACTTTCATTATCTATGGTTAATAGCATCCAAATGGGTGGAGCAATAATTTTAACACCGTCATTAAAAAGCGAAGCCATACTAGGTTGCCATGTATCGGCGTTATTAGGATCAAACCCTGCATCGCTATCTCGGCCATCTAAATAGACGCTTTGCGTTGCAAACGCGGGGTTGGTGTTAATCCAATATTTTACGTCATCTAAATTAAACGATTGCGGAAAAACCCGCTCAGCGGGTACGTCCATTTGCGTGTATTCATCTAGCATTTTTTGCGCGTATTGCTGTTGTGTCATACCATCAAAAGGCATTCTCACTTGAGGCGATTTAAGCTCTGGCGTCATTTTTACCCCTAGCTGTTTAAATAGCGCAATACTTTGTTTGTGGGTCATTAACGTGCCGCTACTTGCATATAAGTCAGTGCGCCAGTTTGGGGTGCCTTGTAAATATTCAGCAACGCTGCTTGCTTGAGGATTAGCACCATCCATTTTACCTTCAAGGGTTAAAAATTCCGCCAGGCTAATGTCACTGGTACAACATTTAGCAGAAGCAGGCGTGCCACTGTTAGAGTTTGCTGGTGTAAAGGGCACACTGCATTTAGCGGCAAGTTCTGGAATAGCTAAAATATTAGTGGTGGTATGTAAATCGCATTGTGAATGGCGACATACCAGCTCTTTGTCATTAGTAAAGGTGACATCGCATTCGACGATACCGGCGCCCATACGAGCAGCCGCTATGTAAGACTCTTTTGTGTGCTCTGGGTATTGCATGGGGGCACCACGATGGCCGATTGAAAAGTCAGTACGATAAAAAGCACCGTCTTTGCACGATGCTAATTTTGTTTTTAGTGCGCCGTCAGCCATATCGTCAATTAAGTAGTCGGGGCGAGTACCTAGTTGAATATTAGTGCCATGCGCCACTTCAACAATAACCGGGGTAGGAACTTCAACAATTTCAACGTTAGTGTTGGTAACAACCACTTCTTTTTCGACTATTTCAACATCATCATTGCAGCCAGTAAGTGCAGTTAGCAATATACAGGCAGTGAATAGGGGGAGTCGCTTCATTATTTGTCCTTAAAAATAAAAGTAGCCCCTACCTTAACCCTAAACAGTGACAATTAAACGACAGCGGGATTAACTTTTCGCTTTGCTAGCAGTCGATTGACCACTAATGCTAGTAACATAATAGCAGCACCGATTGTTAATCGGGCTATGTCGGCATCTCGATTCCAAATAAGTACATTAACAATAATACCGGCAGGAATAAGCAGGTTATTCATCACCGCCAAAGCGCCTACATTAACCAGTGTTGCGCCTTTATTCCACATAAAGTAGCCCAAACCTGAGGCTACAATACCTAAGTAAATAAGAATGCCCCATTGCGTTGAGCTGGTAGGTAACTTCTCGGTATTGCCAAACAGCGCATAGCAAGCGCTGGCTATAACAAGCGCACCAATAAAAAACCAGCCAAATACGGTTTTGTCATCCAGTTTTTGATTAACCATTAAACGCTTGTAGCTTACTTGCCCTGTTGCAAAACTAATATTAGCGCCTTGAACTAATAATAAGCCAAGTAGAAAGTCGTTGGTTAGGTTTTCATACCGAATGGTAATAGCCCCTAACACGGCAATAAAGGCAACAATAAAAAATTGCCAGTTGAACTGTTTATTCAATGCATCGTTTAAAAGCGTAATGTAAAGCGGCGTCATTACAGTAAATAACAGCACTTCTGGTACGGTTAAAAATAAAAATGAGTGGTAATAAAAGCCGTACATAATCCCTAGCTGCAGTGCACCTATTAGCATCAGTTTGCACGCAAGGGGGAGAGGGGTTTTCTTTAAAAACGGCAAAAACACTAAGGTAGCTAAAGCCACACGGATTAACACACTGAACCACGCATCAACTTGGCCTGCTAAATACACACCAATTAAACTAAACGAAAAGGCCCAAAGTAAAGTAACGGCAAATAAATAGCCCATAGTGTTGTTTGCTCCAAACTAAAAATGCGAGTGTATACCACAACGGGTATGAAAGGGAGGGCTCAGCAAGCTAAGCCCATTAGTTGATTTACTGTTGTGAGCTAACGAATTGCTTGGCTTGTGCTTTAAGGTTTTCCAATGCGGCTTTATCGTAATAGCGATTGTGGCTGATCACCCCTTGTAATGATTGGGTATTACGCACGTTGATTAATGGATTGCTATCTAAAATAATAATATCGGCCACTTTACCAACCTCTAAAGAACCAAACTGTTGTGCTTTATCTAAAAAAGTTGGCCCTGCTTGGGTCGCACTGTGTAGTATTTGTTGGGGGGTAAGGCCATAGTCACTAAAAATAGCCAGCTCTTGATGAAGCGACAGCCCAGGGTAAATATAAGAATTTAAAAAGCCTGCATCGGTGCCCGCAATAATAGGCACACCCGCCTCTTGTGCCCAAGGTAGCAGTTGAGCGGTTTGAACAAAGCGTTGTTTGCGCGCTTTTATTTGTGCGGGGGTATCTTTATTTGCGCGATCAACACGCCACTGGTAGGTGTTTTTTAAACCTTTACCTAAGTAATTTAAAAACTCATCTTGCTGGTGGCTATCTTCGTCAATATAAGCGGTAACTTGGCCGCCAATTAAGGTTGGTACAACTGCAGTGTTATTTTTGGCTAAAAGACGGTACTTTTTCATTGCGGTGTCTTTATCTATGTTATCCATCACAACGGGTAAGGCGCTGCGATAGCTCAGTTCACCCGCTTTTACTTTAGCTGAAATATCATCTTCGTTTTTAGCTGCCGCCTTGAGTAAATAAGTCATATGCTCTATTGCGTCTAAACCTGCGCTAGATACATCAGTAACGGATAAAGAAAACGGAATATGACCTGATATTTTGTAACCACGCTTTTTAACTTCTTTTACTGCTTGTAAATAAAGTTCTGGAGTTAATGCGCTATCAGTAATTTTAACAAAGTCGACATTCATCGCATCTAGTTTATCAATAGCTGCATGCATTTCTTGGGTTGTTTCAACCTCAAGATCGCCTGGCCAAATAGAGTCTTTACCCTCTAGTTTTGGTCCTGAGGTATAAATAGTGGGACCTATTAGCTCACCTTTAGTTATTTGCTCACGCCAGCTTAAAACCGAGGGGCTTAAATCGGCAGCCGCATCACGCACTGTAGTAACGCCGTAGGCTAAATATAAAGGCAGCAATTGTTTGTTTTCTTCAATTAATGCGTCGCCACCGCCAAAGTGTACATGCATATCCCAAAGGCCTGGCATAACAAAGCGCCCTTGAGCATCTATTTGTGTAGTGGCATGGTAATTTAACTTAATAGCGTCATCGCCACGGGCAATAATTTTAGCATCGGTAATAGCAATAGTTTGATTGGGGATCACCACTGCATTTTTAATATCAACCACATTGGCATGATGAATGAGTAGGTCGACATGTTGTTTTTCATTAGCAAAACTCAATGTACTTAGTAACAATGAGAATGGGAGTAGGAGAGTGTATTTCATAAAGGCACCTTAATTTTTTATTAAGGTTAACATGGGCAAGCTAGGTTGTGAGTAAGTTTGAGTTTAAGTGTGTTGTAAATCAGCTAAAGTGTTTGATATACATAAAATAAAAGCCCGCGAGCGGGCTTTTATTAACGACATTATGGTTTATTAGTCAACTAAACCACGGCGCTTAAGCAATGCGTCAGTCGTTGGTTTTTGGCCTCTAAACTCAATGTAGCTTTGCATTAAGTCACGGCTGTTACCTTTTGATAGGATTTCTTTACGGAACTTATCGCCATTTTCGCGCGTTAAGCCACCGTTGTTCTCCATGTGAGCAAAGGCATCAGCGGCGAATACTTCAGTCCATAGGTAAGCGTAGTAACCTGCTGAGTAACCACCTGCAAAGGTATGGCTAAAGTAGTTTGATTTGTAACGAGGTGGTACAGGGTAGTAATCAATACCGTGTGCCTTTAATGCCTCACTTTCAAACTGTTGTACATCAGCTACTTTCTTATCAGAACCAAATGAGTGCCATTCCATATCCAGTAGTGCTGCAGCTAAATATTCAGTGGTACCAAAGCCTTGGTTGAATTTTTGCGACTCAAGTACTTTATCAAGTAGTGCTTGAGGAATTGGCTCACCTGTTTTGTAATGCTTAGCGTAGTTAGCTAATACACTTGGCTCAATCATCCAGTCTTCATGTGCTTGTGATGGAAATTCAACAAAATCACGCGCTGTAGCAGTACCCGCAAGGCTTGGGTATTTAACGTCAGAGAATAAACCGTGTGCCGCATGACCAAACTCATGGAACATAGTCGACACTTCGTCAAACGTCATTAGCGTTGGTTCGCCTTCTGCTGGCTTAGGAATATTTTGCGCATTATAAATAACCGGTTTAGTGCCTTTTAAGCCGCTCTGACTTACATATGCACTCATCCATGCACCGCCACGCTTACCTTCACGTGCATACGGGTCCATGTAAAATAAACCAATTGCGCTGCCATCGGCATTAAATACTTCAAATGCCATTACATCATCATGGTAAACCGGTAGGTCTTTACGTTCTTTAAATGTAATGCCGTAAAGCTTTTCCATTGCAAAGAATAAACCGTTATGAATAACCGATTGCATTTCAAAGTAAGGCTTAACTAAGGCTGGATCTAGGTCGTATTTTTCAGCACGCACTTTTTCTGCGTAGAAAGACCAATCCCATGGCTTAAGTTCAAAGCTTTCGCCCGAATCGTTAATTACTTTTTGAATCGCTTTTGCTTCTGCTTGCGCTTTTTCCACTGCTTTTGGTGCAAGGTCATCTAAAATACCGTACACGTTATCAGTAGTTTGCGCCATGCGTGAAGTCATTACATACGAAGCCCAATCTTTAAAGCCTAACAGTTCTGCTTTTTGTGCACGTAAGTTAGTTTCTTTAATAATAATAGGGCCGTTGGTTTTAGCTGCACGATTGGTTGACGCTTTAAAAATTTGCTCACGAAGCTCGCGATTTTCAAGGCTTGCTAAGATTGGCTGTTGGGTGGTGTTCACTAGGGTGATCATGTAGCCGTCTTTGCCGGCTTTTTTAGCAGCAGCTGCAAGGCCTGCAATTTCACCTTCAGATAAACCAGCCAGTTTGCTTTTATCTGTTACTAAAATGACGTCTTCTTTAAACGATTTTAATACGTTTTGAGAAAACTCTGTTGATAGCTTTGCAAGTTCAGCGTTAATTTCACGCATTTTTGCTTTTTCAGCATCGTTTAATTTAGCACCGGCTTTAACAAACTGTTTGTAGTAAAAATCAACAAGGCGTTGATCTTCAGCGCTTAATTTATCTTTGTTGTCGTATACTGTTTGTACACGAGCAAACAATGCACCATTTAGGTAAATGTCATCAGAGTGTGCAGAGAACACAGGCGCCATTTTTTTATCAATGCGTTGGTACTCATCGTTAGAGATAAGACCTGATAAGTTATAAAAGGCAGCTGATGCGCGGTTTAATAGCTCACCTGCAAGTTCCATTTCTACCAGCGTATTTTCAAAAGTAGCTGGTTCTGGATTATTGGCAATTGCCATAATTTCTGCATTATGTTGTGCAATACCTGCATCAAATGCGGCTTCGTATTCAGTGGTACCAAACTTATCAAACTCAGGAGCCATGTATTGTAATGGGCTTGGTTTAAATAATACATTGCTTGCATTGATATCTTGCACTTGTGTTGTGCTTTGTTGTTTTGTTTCTTGAGTGCTTTCAGAAGAACAGGCAGATAATAAAAGTGCACTAGCAATCGTAGTGGCGATCAGTGTTTTACGCATAATAACTCCATAAAAATAGTAGCCGAAATAGGCTTTTCGAGTCGAAAACCCAGTTAACTTACCAAATTTTGACTTATATACAACAAAGTTTATCGATTTAAAGCGGGATTTAAACGCAAATTAGATTACATAAGCTCGATATGTAGATAAAAACAGCAGTAAAAATCATCAATAAAGTGTATACAGCCTTAGCAAGCACCGACCACAATACAAAATATAAATGCGAATAGCGGGGTTCAGAGTGCTTAATTGGGTGGTTATTTTAAATTTGTAAATATAGATTTAAGCTAGCCACATGCTAAACTTGGGGTATTACTAGCACATAAAAAATAACTATTTGCGTGCGACTTTATACATGGAAAATCAATGAACTTAGAACAAATTAATCACATTCTCGCCTTCGTATTGTTTAGCTACAACGACATTCACATTACCGTAGCAAAAGTCATTCAAGTCCCCCTTATTTTGTTTACCATGTGGTTTGTGGTGACGCAGATTGGCAAGTTAATTAAAAAGTCATTATTAGCTCGAAAAATGAGCCCTGATGCTGTGCATTTATTTACGCGTTTTTATTTTATTTTAAGTATTGCGATTTTGCTTTTTACCTCCCTCGAAGTGCTTAATATTCCACTAACCGCCTTTGCGTTTGTATCGGGCGCAATTGCTATTGGTGTAGGCTTTGGTGCGCAAAACATTATTAATAACTTTATTAGTGGTTGGATACTAATGTGGGAACGGCCAATTCGTATTGGTGACTTTTTAGAAGTTGGCACTGCAAAGGGAGTGGTTGAAACTATTAATACTCGCTCTACCCGTATTCGTAGAAACGACGGTGTTCATATGCTGATACCCAATAGCCAGTTATTAGAAAATACAGTAACCAACTGGACGCTAATTGATGGCAACGCGCGCTCATCAGTGAGTGTTGGCGTGGCTTATGGCTCTGATGTGTTGCTTATTAAAACGTTAATTCAGCAAGTATTAGATGAGCATGAGGCAATATTAGCAACACCTCAATCAACCGTATTATTTGATGACTTTGCAGATAGTTCATTAGTTTTTAATGCTATTTTTTGGGTCTGCGCTGAATCAGAAACTCGCTTAAGGCAAGTGCGCAGTGATATTCGCTTTAGTATTTATGAGGTGTTTGAACAGCACGATGTGGTTATTGCATTTCCGCAGCGAGATATTCATATAGATGGCGAAATCGCGTTGACGCGTTCTTTAGTTAAAAAGTAGTATTTTAAAAAATTGTCACATTATTTGCTATATTTTTTAATGATTCATTGTAAGGACATATGTCCGCTTTTTGTGCTTTTCGTTGTTAAAAAGGCAGTAAAAGAGTTGATAGTGCCGTTAAGTGTTAAAAATAAGTTTATTTTTTTAGGGCTCAATATGCGGTAAATTAATTACAGCATGGTATAATCTGGCGCATTCAATCAGCCTTATTTATGCCGTTTTTGTACTCTCGGTAATAAGGTCCGCGCCGCATAGAGCAAGTCGCGAAAAATTGACTGAATCCGTAATTATTTAATTGCGCAACACATCAACCGTTGAACAAGAGTGCACTAAAAAGGTTAACCCCGACATGAAAGCAATGAAAAGATCTACGTTAGCAACCCTTATCAATGCAACGTTGTTCTCTGCCGTAGCAGGTACGTCAATTTCAGCCGTAGCTGCTGAGCAAGAAACTACTGCTAAGAAGAACCAACTAGAAGTTATTCAAGTTACTGCACGTAAACGAGTAGAAAACGCTCAAGAAGTACCTGTTGCTGTTTCAGCCCTGCAAGGCGATAGCTTAGATGCTTACAGCTCAGCTGGTATGGATATTCGTTTTATGAATGCGAAAATCCCAAGTTTATCTATTGAATCTTCATTTGGCCGTTCATTCCCACGCTTTTATGTACGTGGTCTTGGTAACACTGATTTCGATTTGAATGCTTCGCAACCAGTGTCACTTGTGGTTGATGAAATTGTACAAGAAAACGCAATCTTAAAAGGCTTCCCGGTATTTGACGTAGCACGTGTTGAAGTGCTTCGTGGCCCACAAGGTACACTATTTGGTCGTAACACACCGGCTGGTCTAGTTAAGTTTGATACCGTTAAACCAAGCCAAGAATTTGAAGGTTATGGCGCTGTTTCTTACGGTAGCCGTGGCGCTGTTGACTTTGAAGGCGCTGTTGGTGGTTCATTAACAGATCGCTTATCAACGCGTGTTTCAGTACTTTGGCAAGATAAAGACGATTACATTGATAATCGCGCACCAGGTTTTGAGCAAAAAGATGCCTTAGGCGGTTATACTGAACAAGCTGCACGTATTCAATTTTTATATGAAGGTGACGATTTTACTGGATTATTTAACTACCATGCTCGTGATTTAGATGGTTCACCAATTCCGTTCCGTGCCAACACTATAAAGCCTGGGACTAACGAATTAGTTGATGACTTTGAAAATGACGTGGTGTATCACGATGCCGCATCTCGTGCGACGCAACAAGTTGAATCGCAGGGTGCCAGCCTTAAGCTTGAGTGGGACTTAGCTAACCACACTGTGACCTCAATCTCTGGTTGGGAAAGCGCAGAAATTTACTCACGTGCTGATATTGATGGCGGTTACGGTGCAGTATTTTTACCTGACTACATGGGCCCAGGTTTCATCCCATTCCCTTCAGAAAGTGCTGATGGTATTCCAGACCAAGACCAATACACGCAAGAACTTCGCTTATCAAGTAACTTTGCCGGTGATGTTAACTATCAAGTGGGTGTTTTTTACTTCGACGAAGCGTTAACGATTGAAAACTTTAGCTATGATACTTTCTCAACGCCTGCAGGCGCATTAAACGGTTATGTTATTCAGCAGCAAGATACTAAAGCATGGGCACTATTTGGCTCAGTTGACTACACTATTACTGATGACTTGAAAGTAACCGCGGGTCTTCGTTATTCAGATGATGAGAAAGAGTTCTCTGCGACTCGTACACTTAGCCCAGTGGGTGGTGCACCAACAGTTTTAACTGAAAATCCAAGTGATGATCATATAAGCTGGGATTTATCAGCAAATTACAAAATTAACGATGATGTAAACTGGTATGGTCGTATTGCGAACAGTTTCCGTGCACCAAGTATTCAGGGTCGTATCTTATTTGGTGATGAAGTAACCGTTGCTGAATCTGAGACGGTTACCTCGTTTGAAACAGGTATTAAATCTGACGTGTTAGATGGCCAAGGCCGTGTGAATGCAACTGTATTTTATTACACTATGGATGACCAGCAGCTAACAGCTGTAGGTGGTGGTGCTAACTTTAACCGTTTAATTAATGCGGATAAGACAACCGGCTACGGCTTTGAGGTTGATTCTGAGTGGGTATTAACCGACGAGTTAAACGCAACATTTAACTTAAGCTACAATAAAACAGAGCTTAAAGATAAAGACTTAGCTGTTGCGGTATGTGGTCAATGTACTGTAACTGATCCAACCTTCCAAGTGCCGGGCCCATTTGGTCCTGAAGCACGTGCTATTTTAGATGGTAATAGCTTACCGCATGCTCCTGAGTGGATCTCTAACATCACTCTTCGTTACACTAAAGAACTCGCAGAAGGTGATTTCTTTGCTTACGCTGATGTGTCGTACCGCAGTGAAATTGACTTTTTCTTATATGAGTCAGTTGAGTTTGAAGGTAAGCCACTAACAGAAGTAGGTCTTCGTGCCGGTTATGCATGGGCGCAAGGCGATTACGAATATGAAGTATCAGCATTCGTGCGTAACATGTTTGACGAGCAGCAAGCGATTGGTGGTGTTGATTTCAACAACAACACAGCTATGGTTAACGAAGAGCGTTACATTGGCGCTGAATTTAAAGTTAACTTTTTCTAATCGATAAATTTAACGTTAAATTGTAATTATTGATAAAAGCCTGCCTAGTGCAGGCTTTTTTATTTTGGTAGAGCTGCTAAAGTAGCGCTCATATGTTTATTAAAGAGAAAAAGTAATGGCTGGATTTTGGAATTACCGTGTAATTTTTTGTGAAGCAACCAAAGATGAAGCGGCGCAATATCAAATACACGAAGTGGAATATAACTTAAATGGTAAAGTAACTAACTGGTCAGAGACTGGTGCAGCACCATTTGGCACCACATTAGATGCGTTAAAAGATGATGCTGAGCGTTTAAAAACTGCCTTTGAAAAGCCGATACTTAAAGTAATGCGCAAAGCGCGAGGTTATGAGTTAGTTGATGTAGATACCGGCGAAGACGCTTATGCTGAGCCGCCAGCAGGCTTGGCTGAGTAACACAAATTAATTAAAGGTGCCTAGGCACCTTTTTTATTAACGAGCAAAATAATTACACAGGAGTAAGACTTTAGTAAAGCAACACAGCAAATGGATAACCTTGAAGAATTTTGGCACTGGCTTCAATCTCAACTATAGTTTAAGCCATATTTAAATTTGCAAGGATGCAGCAATGATAATGATTAAAGCAACGCTGTTTACTTTTTTAACCCTTTTTAGTGCGAGCTTATTGGCGCAATTGCCTCCAGTGCAACTTGCTAATGTTTACGATGAAACTAAGCATGAAGATATTCGCCAATACTTGGTGAGTGAAAAGTATGACGGAGTAAGAGCAATCTGGACGGGAAAGCAGTTTGTTACCCGTCAAGGCAACTCCATAAACCCGCCTAAGTGGTTTACCGCTCCTTTGCCTGATGTTTGGTTAGATGGTGAGTTATGGACTAAACGAGGTCAATTTTCTGTTGTCAGCGGTATTGCAAGAACAAAAATACCCAACGATTTGCAGTGGCAAAGTGTTACTTATCAGGTATTTGATATGCCAGATACAAGCACGCCTTTTCACCGTCGTTATCAAAATTACCTATCACTCATTACTAAGCTAAATAGTCCCCATATTAAAGCGGTTAAGCAATATCAATTTAGCGACAACCAGCAGCTCAGTGATTATTTTAATCAGGTAACCAAACAAGGTGGCGAGGGTGTTATGCTTCATTTTAAAGAGGCTAAGCATACGAGTGGTCGCTCGAGTGCATTGTTAAAACTCAAGCCTTATTTGGATGCTGAAGCGCTAGTTATTGAACATTTACCAGGTAAAGGTAAATACACAGGTATGCTCGGGGCATTGCGAGTGCAAACCAAGCAAGGTGTAACCTTTTCTATTGGCACGGGCTTTAGTGATGAAGAGCGTAAGCATCCGCCAGCTATAGGCTCAACAATTACTTATCGATACCATGGATACACTAAAAATGGCTTACCGCGTTTTGCCAGCTTTTTACGGGAAAGACCCTAAAATCACTAACTAGAGGCCAATTCAGTATATATTTTTTGGCAATTATGCTAAATTGCGCGGCCTTTTTGGTAATGTTTGGTGATCTATGTTTGTTGGTTTTGATTATGGTAGTTCTAATTGTGCTATGGGTGTTTTAAACGAAGAACGTGTTCAGCTTATCCCTTTAGAGCAAGGCAAACACTATCTTCCATCAACGTTATACACCCATCATAGTGCCTTAGTAGTTGATTTTGTAGCGCAGCATTTACACGGTTCAGATCATGAGCATGCCTATAAAACTGCTCGCCAACCGTTACTTAATACGCTTGCGCGAATTAAATCAGACCTAGACCTACAAGCCGGCGATGAGACTCTATTTATTGGCCGTGAAGCGATTAGCGAATATGTACAATTTCCCGAAGAAGGTTATTTTGTAAAATCGCCAAAGTCTTTTTTTGGCGCTACTGGCTTAAAGCAAGGACAAATTAATTTTTTTGAAGATATTGCCACAGCAATGATTTTAAAAATAAAACAACGTGCCGAATCATCGTTAGGGTACACGCTAAGCCAAACAGTTATTGGTCGCCCAGTGAATTTTCAAGCGGTTGGTGGTGAGCAGTCAAACCAACAAGCCGTGGGTATTTTAACACGCGCAGCAAACCGAGCAGGCTTTAAAGATGTGGAATTTTTATATGAACCACTTGCCGCTGGGATTGATTACGAAAGTGATTTAACCCAAGACCAAAAAGTGCTGGTAATTGATATAGGCGGTGGTACAAGTGACTGTTCATTTGTACAAATGGGACCCAGCTTTAGAAATAAACAACAGCGAGATGCAGACTTTTTAGCACATAGCGGAAAGCGAGTAGGCGGTAATGATTTAGATATTGCTCTGAGCTATCATGGTTTAATGCCGTTACTTGGTTTAGGGAGTACTTTTAAATCGGGTTTACCTTTACCGAATCAAGCATTTTGGCAGGCATGTAAAATTAACGATGTTAATTTACAAAGCCAGTTTTATAGTGCCCAGCACTATCGTGAACTAAGCGCCCAATTACGCGATGTGAGTGCGCCTGATTTATATAAACGGCTCATTCATTTACAGCAAAATAAGCAAGGCCATCAATTAGTTCAACAAGCTGAAGCGGCAAAAATTGCACTAAGCTCATCTGAAAACTTTAATTGTGATTTAACATTTTTAGATTCATCAATTGATAAAGATATCTCTATTAATGAATTAGCATTAGCCGTTGACGACAGTATTAGCCAAATAGTGACATTAGCAAAACAGGCCATTGCAGATGCAAACACCACCCCAGATGTAATCTATTTAACGGGTGGTAGTGCGCAATCACCACTGATCAAGGCGGCTTTAAAAACCCACTTAGGCGACATTAAAATGGTTAACGGTGATCACTTTGGCAGTGTTACCGCAGGTCTGACTAAATGGGCGAATATGCTTTATAAATAAGCGGCTATAAAGAGATTTGTCGGGTTGCGAGGTACTTTTCGTAATCTGGCAAAGAACGCTCAAATTCGGTGTCCATAAGTGGTGAGCTAAGTAACATATCAGCGCTTACTTCATTACAGGCAACAGGAATGTTCCACACCGCGGCTAAACGAAGCAATGCTTTTACATCGGGGTCGTGCGGCTGAGAAGCCAGAGGATCCCAAAAAAAGATTAACACATGAATTTCATGTTCCGCTATTTTAGCCCCTAGCTGCTGATCGCCACCCATAGGTCCACTGAGTAATTGCACGACATTCAAACCAGTGGTTTTTTCTATTAAATGTCCGGTTGTTCCAGTGCCATATAACTTATGTTTACTTAACATTGGGGTGTGTTTTTCACACCACAATTTTAGCGCGGCTTTTTTTCCATCATGTGCAACAAGGGCTATATTTTTCTTAGCTGGAAGAGATTGTATTTTTTGGTCCATGGGTGTTCTTATTATTAATTAGAGTAAGAGGTTAATAGCCAGAGCGATAAACACGATACCTGTAAATCTATCTATCCAAAGCTGGCTATTAGGGTGATGTTTAAAAAACTGGGCTATTTTATCGCCAAAATAAATATACGTGCAGTCAATAGGAAAAGCAAAGATTGGATAAAGCAGGCCAAAAAACGCCAGCTGAAAGGTCGCCGAGAATAAGCTAGGGTCAACAAATTGTGGGATAAAAGCAATAAAAAACAAAGCGACTTTTGGGTTTAGTACTTCAGTCATCATAGCTTGAAACATCACGTTTTTGTTTTTACTGGTGGTAACATGAGGCTTATCGTCTTGCTCGCAAATGGGGGGCTTGAAGGTGCCTTTAAGCATCATAAACCCTAAGTAACATAAATAGGCTGCACCTGCATATTGCACGCTGGCGTAAGCCGTTTCAGAGGCCTTTAATATAGCGCTTAAACCGACAACCGCAAAAAATGTATGCACTACGCCACCTAAGGCAAAGCCAAAAGCACTTTGCATACCTGCTTTTCGCCCATTAGCAAATGTTTGTGCCATTAAAAACGCGTTTGATGGCCCAGGCGCAACGGCCATTAAAAAGCTGGCGAGTAAAAATGAGAGCAAAAAGTCGGGGTTGATCATTAAATAGTACGAAAAAGAAGTGGTAAGTGATTTTATCAAGCAATGAGGAAAATAAAAAGCGGGCATATTGCCCGCTAAGTTGAGGATACTAAGTTGTTATAAAACTAGCCGTTATGCTTTTAAACATAACGAAGTGCTAAATTTATTAAAAACTAACGGTGATATTATTTGAACACACCGTAGTGCTCAGCGCTTCACATACTTGATATGTATAGGTGCCGCCACCTTTAGTATTAATGCTGTCGGTGTAGGCATTATTATTTGCAGTGGTTATGACTTTGCTACCATTGCGGTAGATATCAACTTGGCTTGTTGCTGCGCCATTCCAACTTAAATCAACAAATTTAGTGCCTTTTGATTTGTAACCTGAAGCGCTAAGAGAGATATCATCTACGCCTGGCTCTGGATCAACACCACCAGTATCGCCACCCGCACAGCCGTTTGCTGTAAGGTAAGCATCAGCGTCAGCCGCTTTTACAATACCGTAGCCAAAGTAATCATCACGACCAGCAGCCCCTTGATCTTGCGCAGTTGCTTTTAACGCATCGCGAATTTCTGTGCCTGTACAGTTGCTATGGTTAGACCATACTAGCGCAGCAATACCTGAAACCGCAGGAGTTGCCATTGACGTTCCACTCATAAAGCCATAATCAGTTGCGCCAATATTAATTGTCACGTTTGTACTAGCAACTAATGCGTTACGATCTTCAAATGCAGCGCCTACAGCAGGAATTGAAGTATCGTTGGTATCACCTAGTGTTGCGTATAACATGCCAGCTTCATTGTTGATAATAACCGCACCTAAACCGCCTGAGTTTTCACAGTTAGCAACTTTGTCATAAAATGAAATAACGCCGCGGTCAATCATACATACTTTACCAGCCGCTGCTGGATCAACTGTTTCGCCAGTCCCCATAAAGTAGGCACTCGCCGTGACTTGACCTGCATTTTCCATTGCTGATGAATTATATGCTGTGCCATCAGCCGACATACTCGCTGCTGTTGCCATGCCCGCAGGGTAGGTCGATAGAGTATCAACACCACCAGCAGTTACTTCAACACAGATAGTTTCATCATTAGTCGCGCGTTTCCCACGACCTGATGAACAACTTGGGAATTGTGAAAAATCAGCAATTTGATTATCGGCATCATTAGCGCCAACCATCATTACTGATGGGTAGCCTGCAGGATAAGAACGTACGTTATTACCATCATTACCAGCGGCTGCAACCACAAGTCCGCCAGCATTGGTAAAGTTAGCAAACGCATTTGACTCTGTACTGTTTGAGCCACCGCCCCCTAAGCTCATACTAATAATATTTGCACCCGCTTGAGAACATAAATCAGCCGCTTGAGCCAAGTCAGATGAGTAACCCCAACCCGCTTCGTTAAATACTTTAATAATGTGCATTGCCACACCAGGTGCCATACCCACAACACCGAGGTTATTATCTGCAGCACCAATTGTACCGGCTACGTGCGTCCCGTGTGGACCGCCATTATCAAACCAATTTCCAGTACCGCTGTCGTTATCGCCGGTAATGTTACCCCAAACAAAATCAGGGTTTGAGCTATCTAAGCCTGAATCGATTACACATACTTTCATACCGGCATTGGCATCAAAAGTAACTTGATCAACCTGTGATTGATAAACCGCATATGGCGTGATTTGTTGCTGCATGGCATCACCTACATCATCGTTAAATAATGACATAGGTATGCGCTTATGATCTTCTTCAATGAGTTTAATATGCGGGTTATTAAGCAGACCTTTTAAACTGCTTAAATCTTGTCCAGTAAATCTGGCAGCAATGAATCCATTGCCGTCTACTTTAATATCACCACCTAGTTTTTTAGTCAGCGCTTTAACCACGCCTTTTTTGTTATTATCGACTTGGATGATGAAGCGATCATTGGCAGCATGGGCTGTACCGGCTGCACAAATACCAGAGAGAACTAATGCTAAGGCGAGTTTATTTTTTTTCATATTATATTATCCTAGAATTAATTTATTGGTTAACTAATTATTAACTTTAGCAGACAGTAAAATAATATAAAGCATAAAACAAGCTATTTTATCTACAAAAATGAAATTATTTAACTTAATAAACACCATTTTTAAACAAAAAATATACATTCGTCTTTGAATTAGGGGCGGCTAGCTCAGTCAAACCTGAATTAGCCTAAATGAAAGCAGAGGATGGAAATGTTTTAATCTTTATGCGAATTTAGCATAGCGAAACAGTAAATAAGAAAAAGGAATTAATAATAAAAAGTGTGTGCCTATAAGCTCGGGTGTTGATAAGTTCAAGTATTGAGTAATAAACACCAATAAACTTGCACCACTCATTTGCATCGCTCCCAAAAGGGCTGAGGCGGTGCCAGCTTGTTTAGGGAACAAACTTAAAGCTCGTCCAGCGGCAGAGCCAAGTGTTAAAGCAAAACCAAAGGCAGCAATAAACATAGGGATCATTAATGCTAATGGGGTTTTATATTGGCTTAACAACAGCATAAGTAAGCCTGCACTCACTAACAGCAAAAGGCCTACTTTTAAAGCCATTTTTGGTTGGCGTTTAATATAAATAGGCATAATAAAACTAGCAAGAATACTAAGCACTGCATTGAGCGAGAACCAAAAGGTAAAGTCGGCTACGCTGCCACCTAATTCAGTAATGAGCCAACCTGGAGCCAGTGTTACAAACACTAATATAGCCGACATAGTCACCATACATAACAAGCTATTAAATAAAAATAACGGAGTTGAAATAATAGGGATAAAGCGTCTTAAATCTAATATATGCCCCTGATAATGACTGTCTGCTGGGCGTGTTTCTCTGAACAAGAATAAGGTGACAATAAACCCCAATAATGCAAAGCCAGTTAAAAATAGAAAGTTCATTTGCCAACCAAACTGTACGGTTAACCACGCACCTAAAATAGGCGCTAAAGCAGGAATAAAGCACACTATCCCGTTTAGGTAGGTAATTATTTGGCCACTACGTTCACTACCAAACTTATCTCTTACTATTGCAAAAGCAACAACAAAGGTGGCGCACGCGCCTAACCCTTGAATTGCACGGGCAAACATCAGTATTAAAAAGCTAGGAGCATAATATGCACCTAATGCCGCCAGTCCATATAAAGTTACGCCGGTCAAGGCTACAGGCTTACGTCCGAAGCGATCAGCGAGAGGGCCTGCAATTAATTGTCCCAAACCAACAGTAAGCATAAAAATAGCCACTGTTTGCTGTACTTGTTTTTCGCTCACTGAAAATTGTTCTGCAATAGTGGGAAAAGCAGGTAAATAAATATCAATGCCCATAGGACAAAAAATGACGAGTAACGCTAAGATCAGTAATAAAATTAAGTTTGGTTTAGCGGGCTGTGTTTGCATCAGGTCTCCTTTTGCCGGCATTTTAAGTGGTGACTGATGAAAAAGAAAGGGCTTATGGCCGATGCATCAGCCAAGTTACTTACTTTTTTCTTTATTATGATTATTTTTGTTGAAGTATCACACTTCTTTAAACTGATCCGATGTGTTAATTTGCTTTTTAAGCAAAGACAATGGAAAAACAATAATGAGTAATGAGTCTGCACTAATAAAAACATGGCATAAATTTAAAAAGCTGCCGTTTGGTAATTGGCTGTTTAGTAAAGCCGTATGTTTTAAAGCGCCTTACTTTGGCTCTATGAAACCGACGATTTTAGATTTAAAAGCAGGGCACTGTAGTGCTGTGGTTAAAAATACTCGCCGTGTGCACAATCACATTGGCACTATCCATGCGATTGCACAATGTAATTTAGCTGAGCTGTGCGCGGGGGTAATGGTTGATGCAACGGTACCTTATAAAACCCACCGTTGGATCCCTAAGGGAATGACAGTACAGTACTTGGCTAAGGTCGACACTGATGTTACTGCTATCGCTGAGATTGACCTGCCTCATCAGTGGGTTGATAAAGAAGATTTAGTCGTACCGGTAAAGCTTTACAATACGCGTAACGAACTGGTGTTTACCGCAGACATAACCATGTATATAACGCAGAAAAAGTAAGCGTATAAGCCGCCCAAGGGATTTTAAAGAGGTGATTAATGGTTTAGCCAACAGGCAGGCTAAACCATTTAAACTAATACAACTAGCTTTTGGCTGCAGGTTGCTTGTTTACAAACGAAAGCCCGCTGTCTTCATTATCAACAATGGCTTTTACGTCGTGAGCTGGTTTTGGCTTATCTTTAGCATGTTCAATGACTTCTTTTTCAAAGCGCTGCTTTAAACTGCCTTCAATAATCGCACCTGCTTCTATGCTCAGGGTGTCATGAAATATATCGCCAAGCACATGAGCATTATTTTCGATCTTTACTTCACTTGCATTTAAAGAGCCGATGATTTTACCCTTAACAACGACACTGCTTGCCTCAACAACGCCTTCAACAACACCTGAGGTGCCAATCACTAAATGTTCGGCCTTAATGTCACCATCAATACGTCCGTCGAGTTGTACTTCACCTTGGCTTACCAAAGAGCCCGTAATACGCACATCATTAGAAATGATTGAGGGAGTGTGACTCACTCGCTTAATGGATGAGTCTGTTTTTGCTTGTTTATTTTTACCAAACACGAGAAAGCGCCTTTGTTATTTTTAGTGGATTGACATGCTTGTCGTCTATTAATACTTCATAGTGTAAATGAGTACTTGTACTTCTTCCGGTACTGCCCATTAAACCAATGACATCGTGCTTTGTGATAGCTTGACCTTTTTTAACATTAATTTTGTTTAAATGACCAAACCGTGTAACGACACCATTTTTGTGCTCTAACTCTATAAAGTTACCATAACCGCCATTACGACCCGCTCGACGAACCGTGCCATCGGCAGGAGCAAAAATTTCTGTTTTATGCCACCCAGCTAAATCAATGCCTTTATGAAAAGCGCGCCTTTTATTCATTGGGTCTTTTCTAAGTCCAAAATTACTGGAAATATAATACTTAGCAGCAGGTAAAGGCAGGGTATTTGGCAGCGCTGTTAAAAAGCTCTCAAGCTGGTTTAACAACAGTAGCTTATCTGCAATGGCGAGAAAGGAACTAGGAATTTTACTTTCATCGAGTATATCTAACGGGCCACCTTGCGCCGTTGTTTGTGTGCTTAACGCGAGATGTTGTGCCAGTGCATTTTCAAGACCCGTGCCTTGTAGTATTTCTATAATCGCATCGTGACGTTGATTAATTTGCGCGGCTAATAAGGTGAAATTAGTGTCGTATTGTTGATTTAGCAAAGTATAGCGCTGTTCAAAACTGACAACACCGTTTTGTGCGTGTTTGTTTTGTGGCTTTTCTTCTTCGAGCGGCTCATGAAATTCGCTCTCGCCCTCATTAACAGGAGAGCCAAGCTGCTCTTCAAGTTTAATCGCATCTTTACTAATAGAAGCAGGAAGTGACTCTATCATACCTTGAAGTAAAGCTTGTTTTTGTTCAAGTTCAGCTAATTGTTCTTGTTGTAATGCATAGCGTGCCTGCTGTTGCTTTACTTTTTGTTGCCATTGTACTTGTTTATCAAGCTGGGTTTGCTCGATATGAGAGATTTGGTGTGTTTGCATATAAACACGGATACTCGAAACACTGATCCATGCAATAGCAATAAAAATAACAGCAAGCACAGAAACTTGTAACCAAGGCGCCAAAACAACATGCTTAACTTCACCATTTTGGCGAATAAGCAGCTGGCGAGCTGGGAAATGTTTATGAAAAAAAGACTTTATAAATACAGGCATGTCACATATATACTGGCTATTAACGGATTCAAGATAGCAATTTGAACTAAAAAAGCCAGAAAAAAATTGTAACTGCGGCTTAATTAATAAAAAAGGGCTGCTTACTCAGCAACCCTTTTTTACTAGTTTATTGATTTTAAAATTATTTTGCTGGCAGTACCGTGCTCTCTACAAAGCCAAAGCCAATGCGCGCAAAACCTTCTTTTTCACACCAGCCACGCATTATTACATTGTCGCCGTCTTCCAAGAAGCTACGCTGCTCGCCGTTGCTTAGCGTAATCTTTTCTTTTCCACCACGAGAAAGCTCAAGTAGTGAACCGGCTTCTTCGTGAGTTGGTCCTGATTGCGTGCCAGAGCCCAGCATGTCGCCTGGCATAAAGTTACAACCATTTACTGTATGGTGAGTTACCATTTGCGCTACAGTCCAGTATGAGTGTTTAAAGCTAGACTTAGACACTTGAGTTGGGTTGTAGCCTTCATCACGCATTTTTTGCGTTTGAATTTTAACGTCCATTTGAATATCAAATGCGCCTTGATCACGGTTAGCCGTTGATTCTAAGTACTCTAGTGGTTGCGGATCGTTTTCATCACGCGTCCAACTTGTTCTGTATGGTGCAAGTGCTTCGGTGGTTACAATCCATGGAGACACGGTTGATGCGAAGTTTTTAGCTAAGAATGGACCAAGCGGTTGGTATTCCCATGCTTGTAAGTCACGTGCTGACCAATCGTTGAAAACACAAAAGCCGAATACATGCTTTTCAGCATTTTCAATTGCAATAGCATCGCCAAGCTCATTACCTTTACCTAGATAAATACCTAGTTCTAGCTCGTAGTCAAGGCGTTTACATGGACCAAATGAAGGAACTTCTGCGTCTGGCGCTTTAGTTTGTCCTTTAGGGCGATGAAACTGCTGACCAGACACACCAATAGACGATGAGCGACCATGGTAACCAATCGGTACCCATTTGTAATTTGGTAGTAATGGGTTATCAGGACGGAATAAACTTCCTACGGCAGTCGCATGATAAATCGATGTGTAAAAGTCAGTGTAATCGCCAATGCGACACGGTAGAGCAAATTCAATTTCGCTTTGAGGTATAAGCGCTTGTGCTAGTTGCTCTTGATGAGCAGAACCTTCACGTAATGCTTTAGACAGTGCTAAACGAAGTGCTGACCAATATTGCTCACCTAATCCCATAAACTCGTTCAAAGTCGGGTTACTTGCAGATGCAACGGCTGTTTGGGCATCACCTGAAAAAATACCGAGTTCATTTACTTTTGCTAAATCAATAACCTGGTCGCCAATGGCAACAGCACCACGAAAAGCTTCATTGCTGTTTTTGCGACGTACTTCTGCAAAAGGTAGGTTTTGAATAGGGAAGTCACATTGTGCATCATTTGCTGATGCTACCCAGCTAGTTAAATTTATATCATGGGTTTCGTTAATTAAACTCATTACATTTCCTTTGGTTTAGTTGGTCGCGCTTATTCAGTATAAATATCAATTTATTAAATAAGATATATAGCACCCGTTAATTTCATCTATTACCTAGCTATATGGTGATGAAAAGCGCGATTTAAACACACAGAGAGATAGTTTTACCTCTCAATTTCGATTAAACGACAAAAAGCAGCGAAATACGCTGCTTTTTAAAGTTGCTTTATTTGCTTATAAAACGCCGCGGCGCTCTTGATCACGTTCAATTGACTCAAACAGTGCTTGGAAGTTACCCTCACCAAAGCCACCATCATCAACACGTTGAATCATTTCAATGAAGATAGGGCCAAATAAGTTTTTAGAGAAAATTTGCAGTAAGTAGCAATCTTCGCTTTGGCTATCAACCAGAATTTGATGCTCACGGATTTTTTCTTTGTCTTCTTTAACCCATGGCACACGGTCAAAAATAGTATCGTAGTACTCTGGAATAATATCTAAAGTAGCGATAGTTGATTTATCTAGCTTATCTAGTGAGCTTACTAAGTCGTCAGTTAAAAACGCTAAATGCTGCACACCTGGGCCATTGTATTCACCTAGGTATTCATCAATTTGGTTATTGTCGTTACCTTTACCTTCATTGATTGGGATAGAGAATGTGCCACATGGTGATTTTAATGCATATGAAAGCAGGGCTGTTTTTTGGCCTTTAATATCAAAGTAACGCACTTCGGTAAAACCAAACACGTCTTTATAAAAGTTGGCCCATGTTTCCATAGTACCTTTATATACGTTATTGGTTAAGTGGTCGATACGTAAGAAGCCTTTACTTGCTACTTTGTTTGGCTCGCTCAGATCCTCGAAATCATTATCGTAAATAGAGCCTTTATCACCAAATTGTTCAATAAAGTATATTAAGCTATCGCCAATGCCGTAAATAGCAGGGTACGGTAAGTCTTTGTTAGCTGCATCAGTGGCAGGCTTAGCGCCGCGCTCAACCGCAGCCTCAAACGCTGCTTGAGCGTTCTCTACACGCCAGCCCATAGAACAAATTGCAGGGCCGTGGTTTTTAGCAAATTCAGCTGAAAAGCCGTCGCGTTCATTATTTAGTAAAAAATGAATATCGTTTTGGTTGTAATAAACAATGTCTTTACCTTTGAATTTTTTTAATTTTGAAAAGCCAAAATCGGTAAATACTTTGTCCATGTAATCAGCATCGGGTGTTGCATATTCAGTAAACTCAATACCAACCAAACCTAAAGGATTATTTACTTCACTCATTATAATTACTCCCGCAATTAAGCACTGCGATTATTAGTTATCGTATTGCCTGCATGATTAACCAGATTAATGCTTTGGGGAAGAGGGTGTTGTTATTTAGTAAATGGCGCGTGTGTAAATTTTACGGGACGGTTAGCAAAGCATGACATTTATTTACATACGAGCCGAGGTAAGTAAAAATTATCTAGCTAGAATAATGTATGGATTTTAAATTTAACCTACTGATTTAATTTATTTTAAATTTATTTTTTTATCTGTTTTTTTAGTTCTTATACACTAAAAAAAGAGCGGTTTTTGTATTTTATTGTTTACACTCAACCTAAGCGTAGCTGCTCACGACATTAACAAAACAACAGATACTGAGGGTTTGATTCATTAACTCCACTTACTGTGTCGTATTATATTGTAACAATTAGGTTAGTTAGCCATAAAAATACCCCCTGCAGTTAGCTGCAGGGGGTATTTAATATCATTAGTCAAAGCGCATAATTACGCGTTGTGATTAATTTAAATTATTGGGCTGGTGAGGTTTGCTCTAAACCTTGTTTTTCCCATACCTTAGCTTTGAAGCTCATCAGTACTAAGATGATACCTACACCGATACTAAATAATGCAATTTGTAAGTAAAGGTTAGGAATTTCTGCAACATTGTTAGGATCAAAGTTACCAGCAAGTAAGCCTGAAATTACGTTACCAATTGAGTATGTAAGTACAAATACACCCATCATTTGACCCGTATAGCGACGAGGAGATAATTTACTTACCGCACTCAATGCAACTGGGCTTAAACAAAGTTCACCCACTGTATGTAAGAAATACGTTGTAACCAGCCAGTAAGGGGCTACTTTTAAGCCTTCAGCTGCGTAATGCGCTGCCATGAACATAACTAAAAAGCCTGAAGCCATAATAACTAAGCCCAATGCACATTTTACGCTATAAGTAGGCGATACCATTTTCTTAGATAAATTAATCCAAAGAGCGGCAAAAAATGGTGATAGGGCAATAATGAATAACGAATTTAGAGATTGGAACCAAGTCGTTGGAATTTCAAATGTGCCAATAAGACGGTCTGTGTAGTCACGAGCAAATAGGTTTAATGAAGAACCCGCTTGTTCAAAGCCAGACCAAAAACACGCAGAAGCAACACAAACTAAAAACAGCGCCCACATTCTTTGCTTTTCAGCGTCGGTTAGTTTGCCTTTGAAATAAACAAGGCCAAAGTAAATGAAAAAGATAACAGTAAATACAACAGCTGTGTAACCTGCAACAATAGTCGGGTTAATAACTATAGCGCCAGTCATCGCTGCAGCAGTTACGCCGGCAACAACAATTACAAACGCAGCAATACCGCCCCATGCGCGTGAAGCACCTTTAGGGCTTAATGGGTTCGCAGGTAACGCGCTATGATCTGGTAAGTTATTTAGCGTGCGTTTGTACTGCACTAAACCAATAGCCATACCTACAGCAGCCGCACCAAATGCCCAGTGCCAACCTACGTTTTCCATAAAGTAACCACAAACGTAGTAACCAATTAAAGAACCTAAGTTAATACCCATGTAGTAAATAGCGTAACCACCGTCACGGCGTTCATCTTCGTCAGTATAAAGCTGACCAACCATGGCACTGATATTAGGTTTAAGTAAACCCGTACCCGTTGCGACAAAGATTAAACCAATGAAAAAAGAATATTCATGTGGAACGGCTAAAATAATGTGGCCACACATGATGATGATACCGCCGTACCATACTGCTTTTTGACCACCAAATAATCTATCGGCTAACCAGCCACCAGGTAAACCTAAAAAGTACACTGAACCTGTGTATAAGCCATAAATTGCAGCAGCAGAAGCAACGGTAAATCCTAGGC
The DNA here is from genome assembly GCF_057552415.1 of Pseudoalteromonas sp. NH0006-26. The sequence continues at coordinate 201,762 of NZ_BAAJMJ010000006.1, read as the reverse complement.
CTTCTTGTTGTAAACTTGCTGTCATAAATAATACGAGCATAGCTCGCATACCGTAATAACTCATTCGCTCCCACATTTCTGTGAAAAATAGGGTCGAAAGTCCTTTAGGGTGACCAAACCAGCCACTGTCAGAATTTGAACTCATATTTACTTCCTAATTCATTATTGTTTTGATGACCTTGTGGTTTTTTATTTAGCTAAATTGGTACTTTTTAAAAGTATAATAAATGCTCGATCATCAGTGTTTTTTATGCAGCTAAGGTAATGGTTTGCTAAACGCAGCTATACGTTTAGGTAAGAGTCACACCCTTATCCTAGTTACAATTGCGCCTAAGTATACATAGACCTTTGTACGAGGGGAAGCATTGAGCGCGCTATCACACATCCGTTATGTAATTGTTAAATAGCAACCGGTAAAACCCTCGTTGTTGCGCTAAACACTTAAGCTCATCCAAAAAGATATTTAACAACACAAGTAACATTGTCATTGCAAAGCTTTCTTTTACCCGGTTTTAAATTCTATTAAAAAACATAAAACCGCTTTATTTACGGTGGGTTACAGGCATCAAGTTATTCAACAATAGTTAACCTTTACTACTTTATTTTAATAATCACGGTTTAGATTAAACATGAGCAAATATTAGCGTATGCACAGCAATGATTAACCCATTGCAGAATATAATTTATACAAAGTTAGCTTGGCTATATTTACATGTAATAACTCCGATTTTTAGTGAACAGCTAAGGTTAAATATTTTAAGTACTTGAAAAGGCGTGCTAGTTAGTAAAAAAATATTTTTTCGTCCAAATTTCTTTACAATAAACTATGCTGATAATCATAGTTAGCGTATTATTCACGCCAACTAGTTTTTCCTTACCTGAGGGTGTATGCGTTTAGATATTCACTGTGCAGACCGAGTTGGTATTGCTCAAGAGATTCTTAATATTTTAGTTAGCTACAATGTTGACTTAAAAGGAATTGAAGTCGACTCAGTAAATTGTCGTATGTATGTGAGTTTTCCTGAAATTGAATTTGAACAATTTCAAAAGATTATGCCTTCAATTCGATTGATTGATGGTGTTCATGATGTACGTACCACCGCGTTTTTACCATCTGAACGTGAGCACAATGAATTAAACACCTTATTAAGAGCACTTCCCGATGGCGTTATATCTATTGATGCTAAAGGCTGGGTACGCCTGTGTAACGACGCGGCGTGTAAAGATTTACAGCTAACAGAAAAAGAAGTTATTGGCGCCAACATTAATAACTTACTCAAAGGCTTTAACTTTACCCGTTGGTTAGAAGGTAAAGAAGTACTTGGGCAAACTACCCGGGTTGAAGTAGCAGGCGAAGACTTTATTGCTGATATTTTACCTATTGCTGTGCCACAAGGCAGTGAGGGTGATGTGTTAGCGGGCGCGGTAATTAATATAAAATCGCAAAGCCGTCTAGGTCAGCAAGTGAGTGCGTTTAGACGCTATGGCCAAGAAAGCTTTGCGACAATTCACAATTTTAGTACGGCGATGCGTCGTGTTGTACGCGAAGCGCGTAAAATGGCGCAACTTGAAGCCCCTATTCTTATCACCGGTGAAACCGGCACAGGTAAAGAGTTATTAGCGCGAGCTTGTCACTATGCATCTAACCGCTCAGTAAAACCGTTTATTGCTTTATCGTGTGCCTCGTTACCAGATGATGTTGCCGAGTCAGAACTTTTTGGTTACGCCGGATATGAAGAAAATGCGGCGCCTAAACGCGGTGTACTTGAACAAGCGGATGGTGGAACAGTATTTTTAGATGAAGTGGGTGAAATGTCGACTCAGCTCCAAACTAAATTACTGCGCTTTTTACAAGATGGTACGTTTAGAAAAGTAGGCGACGAAAACGAAGTTAAAGTAAATGTTCGCATAGTTGCTGCTACCCAAAAAGATTTACCTGCAATGGTGCAAGAAGGCGTATTTAGAGAAGACTTATACTATCGCATTAATGTACTAACGTTAGAAATTGCACCACTGAGAGATCGTAAAGCCGATGTTGGCCCACTTGCTGAGCACTTTATTCAAAAATATGCCCAGCAAAACGGCCATACTGTGCCTGAGTTATCTGAAGAGTGTTTAACATTTTTACAAGATTACCCATGGCCAGGTAATGTACGCCAATTAGAAAATGCGATTTACCGTGCGGTATCTTTGTTAGAAGACAGTGAACTGCGCGTTGAACATTTACAGTTACCCACGTTTACCCATGATTTAGGCTATTTAGAGTCTGATTTTGAGGGCTCGCTAGATCAAGCGGTTAAGCGTTTTGAAGCTACTTTATTGCGTAAACTTTATCCAGCTTATCCAAGTTCACGTCAGTTAGCTAAACGCTTAGGACTTAGCCATACAGCAGTAGCTAATAAACTACGTGATTACGGTATTAATCGTAAAACGGTTAAAGTTTAAAGATAGATATTAAAACAACCTTTCTTAGTGATTGTCCCCTTGGTGTAAAAATACCCTAGGGGATCAATTGCTATGATACACTCACAAAAAACAAACTGGTAAGACCTCTACTGTGAACTTATATTTTAGACTGCTGCTGTTATTTTTTAAAATTAAACGTAATCGTGATTATCAAGCTTTGTTAGACACGGTTGATATAGACTACAAAGCATTGCCAAGTGACTGCGATATTAATTTGCACTTAACTAATTCACGCTATTTAGCGATGATGGATTTATCGCGTACTTGGATGACTGAGCGAGTTGGTTTACTAAAGCAAATAATGAAGCGTCGTTGGTTTCCTATTGTTAATGCGACAGCCATTACCTACATCCGTGATATTAAGCCAATGCAGCGCTTTACCATTAGTACCCGTTTAGTCGGCTGGGATCATAAATACTTTTATATTGAACAAAAATTTCATTCAGAGCGTGGTTTACATGCAATTGCCTATGTACGTGGCGTATTTAAAAGTAAAAAAGGGGTGGTAAGCGTTGAGCATATGTTGGAGGTTGCTGGTTTTGACGGCGTAGCGCCTATTTTACCGGCAGAAATAATTCACTGGAAAGAAATGCTTGAGCAAAAAAAAGTAAATAACTTACCTCGTTAATTACATGCAAAAAAAAGGCCTTACGGCCTTTTTAACACACACATAATCGTTATTAAAACGAGTATTTAAGACCAAACATAGCTACAACAGGGTCAAGTGACACGGTTGAAGTTAATGCTTTTGCACCATTAGCATAAACAGTCGCATCGGTATCGATATCCATGATAGATACCATAGCGTGTAGGCCCCATTTCTCATCAATCTTGTAGTTAGCACCTACTTGAGCAACAAAACCAAATGAGTCATCTAGTTTTACTTCCACATCGTTAGTGCCTAAGGTTGCTTTAAGTGCTGCAGAAGGTTGCTCGTCAAAGAAAGTCGTATAGTTAATACCTACACCAACAAATGGACGAAGTGCGTAGCTGCTATCTAAAAAGTGGTATTGTGCAACCAATGATGGTGGTAAATGTTTAATGTCGGCAATCTTATTACCAGCTAAACCACCCGTACCTTCTACATCATGAGAAAACGGCGTTGCTGCAATAAGCTCTAACACCCATTGGTCGTTAAATGCGTAATCTACAGTAATACCTAACTGAGTATTTGAATCACCTTTTAAACCAAGAGTAGGTGCTTCGTTAATCTTTGAGCCATCGTTATCTGGGTTAACATTAATTGCGCCGACATTAACGCTAAAGTTAGCGTGTGCTGCAGGAGAAAGAGCCAGTAAAGAAGTAAGTATTGCAATGCTTAGTTTAGTTTTCATGTTGTTCTCCGTGAACTACTGTGTGACTATTTGTTGATGGCGCTATTATTGCTCGAGGTTAAAAATAAAAACCTGTTCTAGATCAAAGTTTCAAAAGCGTGTGAGTAAAGAGCCTCTATTTATTGATTTAGATTAAACTTTTAATCAGTTCGCGCTTAAAAGCTATTGACTGATCACATAAATACCAGCCGTAAACGAAGTATTCAGAATATAATCAGCTAGGTTTGTTAAACTAACGCTATGTTCACGATTTAATACAAGTAAGCGGCCTCATGACTCCCTCTGGTCAACTATTTCTTCAAGGCTCTATTGCCAAAGCGCTATTAAAACTAGGCATTCCGATTATCCTCATAAATACTTTGCAGTCTGCTTATCAGCTTACAGATGCTTTTTGGGTTGGCCGATTAGGGGCTGCGCAAGTGGCTGCTGTATCTATAAGTACGCCCGTCACATTTTTGGTTATTGCGATAGGTTCAGGCTTTGCTATGGCGGGGGCGATTTTATCGGCACAATACATGGGGGCAGGCCAACAAGATAAGGTCAACCATGTTGCAGCGCAAACGGTGTTAATGGTGACATTAGTTGCATTATTACTTGGTTTATTAGGTTATGCATTATCACCTTATTTTTTAACCTTACTGGGGGTTGAAGCAGCCGTATATAGTGATGCGTTAAAGTTTATGCATGTATCTTTTATTAGCGTTATTTTTGTATTTATTTATGCCATGTTTCAATCGCTAATGCGGGGTATTGGGCAAACTAAGGTGCCGTTAATTATAGTCAGCACAACCGTGTTACTTAATTTTATACTCGATCCGTTATTTATATTTGGTTATGGTCGTTTTGAGGGGCTTGGTGTGATGGGCGCTGCGCTAGCAACATTGGTTACACAGAGCTTAGCGGCGCTTGCGGGCATCATTATATTTTTACGTGGTCGCCATGGTATTCAATTACAGCTAAAAAGCTTTTACCCCGACTGGCACTATATTAAGCGCGCTTTTTTCTTGGGAGCGCCTGGCTCTATTGAATTATCGACACGTGCATTTGGTTTGATCATCATGTCATTTCTAGTTGCCAGCTTTGGTACAACGACAATTGCTGCTTATGGTGTTGGCTCTAATATTTTGCAAATGGTAATGATCCCGGCTATGGGCTTATCAATGGCGGTATCAACCTTGGTTGGGCAAAATATGGGGGCTGGTAATATCAAGCGGGCTGAGCAGATCACTAAACTTGCTAGTGTGTGGGGCTTGTTAGGGCTCTCATGTGTTGGCGCCATTGCATATTTATATGCAGATTCATTAGTTGCATTTTTTATTCCTGACGATAATGACGTTATTACTAATGGGGCGCAGTTTATTCAAGTAATGTGCTTAAGTTGGGGTGGAATAGGGGTGCAACTTTGTATTGTTGCTGCTTTTCGTGCCTCAGGTAATATGCTCAATGCAATGGTTATCGCGTTATTATCACAATGTGTAGTGCAGTTCCCTGCCGCTTATATTCTTTCTAATCATACTGAGCTTGGCGATCAAGGCATTTGGTATTCTTTTGCAATTACTAACATAACCATCGCATTGATAGCATTTGCATGGTTTATGCGTGGCTCTTGGAAAAAAACCAAGTTAACTAAAGAAGATAAGCACATAGTGCAGTTTACACGAGAAACATTAATAGAAGAAGGCGCACGTTAGCCACTAAATTCATAATGCGGTCATAAAAAGTCGTTGTAATAAATACACTGCTAAAACGAGGTGTGTTTATTATGACAAAAGCTATCAATACAAAAGCACAAGCACCGTACTTAACTATTGCACAGTTAAAAACAGTGAGTCACTTACAAACTCTGATCCGATTTAAATCGATTACTCCTGATCCAGCTGGTGGTATTGAGTGGCTTGCCAACCACCTTACTGAGTTAGGCTTTAGTACAGAGCAATTTAGTTCTAATAATGTGACAAACTTAATTGCAAAAATAACCTTTGGGGCAGGCCCCGTGGTGGCATTTTCTGGCCATATTGATGTGGTACCCGCAACGCAAGGTGGCTGGTTAGCCGATCCGTTTGGTGGACACATAATTAACGATGCAATTTATGGGCGTGGTGCCGCCGATATGAAAGGAGGCATTGCCGCCATGCTTAGCGCAACGCAGACGCTAATAAACAGCGCGCAGCAAAAGCAGGGAACATTATATTGGCTGATCACCTCAGATGAAGAAGGTGAGGCGGAGCATGGCTCTGTGTTGATTGCCAAACGATTAGCACAACAAGGCGCTGTGCTTGATGGCTGTATTGTTGGTGAGCCAACCAGCCACCTGCAGGTAGGTGACACTATAAAAAATGGTCGACGTGGGGCCCTATCTGCGCGATTAACTATCCAAGGAAAGGCTGGGCATGTGGCCTATCCTGAGAATACCATTAATGCTGCGCACATCAGTGCTGAAGTGGTTAACAGGCTGACACAAATAGACTGGCCTTTAGATGAACTGAGTTCAAAAACAGTGCTGCAAGTCACCGGTATTAATATTGATAATGTGCTAGATAACCTTGTACCAGCTCAGTGTGATATTACTTTTAATATTCGCTATAGCCATGGGTATAAAAGTAAACATGTTAAGCAACGTGTATTTGCTGCACTGAAGGATTTCAGCGATCACTTGGTTATACAGTGGGAGCGTCCATGTGAACCCTATTATACCAGTCATAAACTCAAGAGTTGCTTACTCGCTCAGTTAGAGCAGGCAATTTTTAAAGTGACCGGAAACTACCCTTTATTAAGCACCAGTGGTGGGACATCGGACGGGCGATTTTTTGCACGGCAAACAACACAGATCATAGAGTGTGGGGTACGAAACCATAGCATTCATCAGGTTAATGAGCATGTACCAATTTGCGACTTGTTAGAAATAGAAAAAATATATACGCAATTACTCGATGGTATTTTTACTCAGCCTTAAAGTATTAATAACTATTAAAGCGCCGCTTAATGTCGCTTTAATAGTTATTTGATTAAGGGTTAACGTTTAACTTGCTGATTTATCAGTGCCCAAGTAGCGTTTTGCTTTGCTTGGTTTTACTTTTTCAAGATCAACCAATACTAGGCCATCAATACAATTATTGAATTGTGGATCAATACTAAAGCTTAAAAATTTAACGCCATTTGGTTCGCATAGCTCTGTATATTGTTTAAATAACGTGGGTACATGCGTGCCCATGTTGGCGAGTATGTGTTTAAGCTCTACAAAATCTTCTTTTATATTGTTACCCATGAACAAGTTAGTGCACTGAGTTTGCTGATCAGGCGTGTGACGAAAAGCATTGTTAGGCGTTGCGAGTGATTTTTCACAGTCATAATAGTGCTGATAATAATGCACTAATAAAGACTTTGCCTGCTCAGGCAGCGCGTTTGACACACTCACCGCACCAAATAAGTAACGGTATTGTGGGTAGCGATTTATAAAAGCGCCAATGCCATACCATAAGTAGTCGAGACTTTTTCTGCCCCAATATTTAGGTTGTACAAAGCTACGGCCTAGCTCTATGCCTTGTTTAAAGTAAGGGCTCATATCTTGGGTATAATTAAATAAGCTATCGGTATAAAGCCCACTTTGGGAGTGTTGTTCAATCACATCCTGTGCACAGGCTAATCGGTAAGCACCTACCAGCTCTAGTGCGTGTTCATCCCACAATACTAAGTGCTGATAGTGCATATCGTATTTATCTATGTCTCGGCGGTTTCCACTGCCTTCACCTACAGCACGAAAAGCGATTTCTCGTAAGCGGCCCAGTTCACGAAATAGGGGAGAGCTTCCTTGGTATTGGTACAAATAAATCACCATGCCATCACTGGTTTTACCTAAATGTTCGCAGCATTCTATGGCTTTTTTTAATTCTTTTTTACATTCAGGTGAAGCAATTGGAGCATGAGTTTTTAATGGTAGCGTTTTTTTTGTGGTTAAACGGTATAGTTGCTTACGGATTAGCTCAACCACTTCTTTGTCTTTTAAGTCTGGGATTAAATAAGACTCAGGGGCAATGGAAGCGCCAATTTCAAACTCGAGAGATTTTTGACGCTGCTTAAACATTTCTTTTACCAGTAATAAGCTAGCCAGTGGTTTATAAAGCATAGATGCACCGTAAAACAGCGGGCTATTTCTGGCTTTAATATAGATAGGCAAAATAGGGCTGTTAGCCTTTTTAGCAATGCGTAAAAAGCCACTGTTCCATTTGCAGTCTTTTATACCCGTAGGACGAAGTCGAGAAACTTCACCGGCAGGGAAAATAAGTAACGCTCCTTCATTTTTTAAGTGCTGGTGGATATTACTCAGCTCTTGTTTTTTACTTTGCCCTGATAGGTTATCAACGGGTAGTAATAACGAATGCATGGCGTCAACGGTCATTAACATACGGTTAGCCACCACTTTTAAATCGGCTCTTACCGTTGATAACACATTAATTAATGCAAGCGCATCTAAGGAGCCGATAGGGTGGTTTGCAATAATGACAATTTTTCCTTCACTGGGAATATTTTCTATTTGCTTAGCTTTATAACGAGTTTCAAAATCAAGTTCATCAAGTACTTGCTCTACAAATTCTATTCCTTGAAGGTGGGGATAGGCAGTTGCAAAGTTTGTAAATTCTTGTTCATGTAATAAGTAGCTAAGACTTTTTTTTACCAGTTTTTTTATTTTAAATGAGTTAGTTAACTGTGGTAAATTGGTTGCTATTACTTTATCTACACTGATCATACGCACCTCTTTTTTTATACTAGGCTAAGGCCAATATGCTTAGCTTAGAGTGCGGATATGACAATACGCGGTCAGTTGTGTGACTTTTTAAAACCGTTTACTTACTATTGAATTAAACCATACCAGTACTACTATTTACGGTTACTTTTTAAGGAATCATCATGTCAGTTTTAGTCGCCATTACCGGTCGAGATAACACAAAATTAATTGCAAAAATGCAATCACAATTACCCAATATTCAAATTGAGCAGCTTGATGATTGCCAAGATTTTGCAAGTGTGGAATTTGTACTGGCTTGGAATGCGCCCGCGTCTTTATGGCCAAAGTTGATAAATTTGAAAGCGGTGTCATCGTTTGGTGCTGGGGTTGATAGTATCGATTTAAGTTTATTACCTGCGCATGTTGAAGTGGTGCGCATTGTCGATAAACAGTTAGCCAACGACATGGCTGAATATGTACTTACCCATGTATTAGCACAAAAATTGCGATTAAAAGAATATTTTTTAAAACAACAGCAAAGTGAATGGAAACCCAAAAGAGCGCATAAGCATAATCAAGTGAGTATTTTAGGGTTTGGGGAACTAGGTCAAGCATGTGCACATAGGCTGGTTAGTAACGGTTTTAAAGTCAATGCTTGGAGCAGAAGTCCTAAAACATCAACCATAGCGACACTCTATCATGGTGATGATGGCTTAACACAGATGCTTGAGCAAACCGATTATTTAATCTGCCTATTGCCACTTACCAGTAGTACCAAAGGTATTATTAATCAACAGTTGCTTAAGCAGCTTCCTGAGCATGCGGTGTTGATTAATGTGGCCAGAGGAGAGCATGTTGTTGAAGCTGATTTACTCGATGCGCTTAATAATGCGCGTATACGCGCAGCAACGCTTGATGTATTTGCCAGTGAACCACTACCAAGTGAACATCCTTATTGGCTGCACCCAAGTATTACTTTAACGCCGCATTGTGCTGCGCTGTCAGATCTAGATAGTGTTATTGAACAAATAGAAGACAACATCCTGCGCTTACAAGCGAAACAGCCATTACATAATAGTATTAACAAAACTCAGGGTTATTAATGAACAATTTGTTTAATTTTTAACAGAAACAGCTTGTTAACATTTGTAATTTTTATTATTGTTAAAAGCAGTTCTAACAATAATAATAAATAGGATGAATTATGAAACCCAATCAAGGGGGCGCAAAAATCAGTATCGTGGTTGTATCCATCATTATATTAGGGATATCTGCGTGGTTTAATCAAGCCAATGCAGCTGCGCTGATGCTTAACTAGCCCTTTGTTAACACAGCAAGGTTTAACTACGCTTGCTGTGAATTTCTCGGTTTTGATGCTTCTTATCATCACTCTTCTTCAGTAAAACATACGTTGCCCCACTTCCCCCATGCTGCCTGAGAGCAGTGTGAAACGCTAAAACACAGGGAATAGTTTGCAGCCACTGATTTACATAACTTTTTAAAATACCTGGTTTAGCTTTATTTTTAATCCCTATGCCATGACGAACAAGAACCATTCTTATATTACGCTGATGGCAGTCTTTAACAAAGGCTAACAACGAAGCATGGGCGTTTTTTAAAAGTTGTCCGTGTAAATCTAATGTCGCATCGAGCTGATATTTAGCTAATCTTACATTTTTAAAAACCGGGCTTTGCACGCCATCTCGTTTAAAGCTTAAAATAGCAAGTGGATCGAGTAATTCAAGCGGTTCATCTAGTGGATTAAATTGTTTATTGCTTAAATTTGATTGTGCCGCTTTATTTTTTTCTTGTTGAGCGATAGCTGCTTTATGGCTTTTAGGTGGCAATGTCACGGTGTCGTGACTGATAGGGGTAACATCTTCCATAGAGGATAAGAATAAATCGAAATCTGACAACGGCATGGGCTTATCTCAAAATAGGCTAATACGAGATAAATTTTAACTTAGTTCAAACTAAGACCCAAGATCTTTAAAGCTGTGAAATAAAAAAAGCCCAGAAAAACTGGGCTATAAAATATTCTAAGGGGAAGTAATTAGTGCTGTGATACAGTAAATTGCCCAAATGTATAAACTTTGAACAAGTAAAATGTGTTGATCAAAACTAAACTCATATTTGAAATAATACTCGACGACATAAGATCTAAGCTAAATGATAGGAATAACAAACCACAGGCACTAATCGCTGCAACGCGAAGCAGTGTCAGTTGGTTAATAAAGAATGCACCTAAACCTAGTGCAAGTAGTAATGTATTTAAAAGCCAATCTAGCTCGTTTAGCATGGTCGTTTCAATAGTTCAGTTGTTGAAAAAAGGAGCGCCATTATGTTGATCTTTTGCACAGCTTTCAACCAAGTAATTTTAAATTTTCAGATTAGTTTTTTTAATGTTAAAAGTAAGTGAGTAATACTGAAAATATTCCCTCTTCAGCAATAATTCGGTATTTTTGGCAGCTTTGCGGTTGCTGTAAATCAATACATAGGTAAAGGGTTCTATGCTCCTTATCCAGTCGCGGGTGGAGGGTTGAGTCCAGTAGTTTTGGTTCGCTTGAAAACAACCCAGGCCAATACACACTTTGGCTTACCATAGACGATTTTTTATAAGTAAGTAAGCTTGGCTTTGGCACTAAAACAAGTATAAGTAATGATATCGTGAAAAGAAAAAACAGGGTTAACTTGGTACCAGGCTTTGTGCTACTTGAGTGTGGTTTTAATTGTGAGCCAAGGTTTGCAAGCTTATTACTGGATCTTTGTTTAACAGTAGCGGCTTTATTTTTTTTGCGGCGACTCTTTTTTGTGGTTTTCGACATAAAGCAAATCTGGCCTTTTTAGCTTAGCTCTCTATAATAAAGTAAATATTTGTATTTTAAGCAAATCACCAATTTCGCAGACATGGCTTTAGCCTATAAGGATTATATATGAATACGCAGCTATCTATTTTGATTGTTGATGATGTTAGCACTGTGCGTAGCTTTTTGAGTCAAACCCTGATGCATTTAGGGATAGAGAATGTGAAAGAGGCGTCAACGGCCGCGCAGTGTATTAGCGAGTGTCGTGCAGCCAATTTTAATATTATATTTTTAGATATAGAGCTACCTGATGGCGATGGTAAAGAGCTTATTGCGCAAATTAATGAGTTATCACCAGAGACAAACGTGGTGATGGTGTCGGCGCATTCAGGCGTTGAAAATGTAAAGGATGCGATAGATAGAGGGGCAAAAGGATTTGTGGTTAAGCCCTTTTCTCCAAAGAAAATTGCGGCGATGCTGAAAAAGTTTTATCCAGAGCTGGATAACGTTTAAGGGGCGCATTTATTTTGGGCAAAAAAAAACCGGCAAAGCCGGTTTTTTTAATCTTGCAAAAACAAATTATAGCGCTTTAATTTTAGCAGCTAAACGGCTCTTATGACGAGCAGCTTTGTTTTTGTGGATTAGACCCTTAGTTGCGTAACGGTCTAGGATAGGTGTAGCAACAGAAAAAGCTTGCTGTGCAGCTTCTTTATCGCCAGCTTCAATAGCTACGATTACTTTTTTGAAGTAAGTACGCATCATTGAACGACGGCTTGCGTTGTGCTGACGGTTTTTTTCGCTTGTGATAGCGCGTTTTTTTGCAGACTTGATGTTAGCCAAGGTTTGCTCCTAACAATCTTAAATAAAGCTTAAATTAAAGGCCGTGGAATATGCCTGTTTTTATCATGAATGTCAATTTAATTTTAACAATCCAAGAAAAACTGCTCCTTATAACGAACATCAATTTGCCGCTTTAGCAGTTAATAGCGCTATTGTAACAAAGCAAGGGGTTCCAGCCTAGTGCTTTAAAGCGATTTATAAAAAAGACTATGGCATAATTAACGTAATTGCTGATTTTTAATATGGATTTATAGTGTCAAAAGGTTTGTTTCGTTCTGGGATGATTGTAAGTGCAATGACAATGATCTCGCGTATTTTAGGGCTAGTACGAGATGCCGTCGTAGCTAACTTGTTGGGCGCAGGCGCTGCGGCCGATGTATTTTTATTTGCTAACCGTATTCCTAATTTTTTACGCCGTTTATTTGCCGAAGGGGCTTTTGCGCAAGCATTTGTACCGGTATTAAGTGAAATTAAACAGCAGCAAGGCGATGAGAAGGTCAGAATATTTGTTGCCCAAGCCGCCGGCACGTTAGGCACTATTTTACTGATAGTGACGCTCTTTGGTGTGATAGCGTCACCTGTTATTGCTGCTTTATTCGGCACTGGTTGGTTTATTGATTGGTGGCAAGGTGGCCCTGACGCAGAAAAGTTTGAGCTTGCCAGTTCGCTATTAAAACTGACTTTTCCTTATTTGTTTTTTGTAAGCCTTGTGGCGCTCAGTGGCGCTGTGATGAACGTTTATAATCGTTTTGCCGTTGCGGCTTTTACCCCGGTGTTACTCAATGTATCCATCATTAGTTGTGCCATTTTATTACATGATCAGTTTTCTGTAGGCGCTTATGCGTTAGCTGTTGGCGTGTTTTTAGGAGGCGTGGTACAGCTATTATTTCAACTACCGTTTTTGTATAAAGCAAAAATGCTAGCGCGCCCGCGCTGGGGTTGGCAAGATGAAAATGTGAAAAAAGTACGCAAGTTAATGCTTCCAGCCTTATTTGGTGTATCAATTAGTCAAATTAACTTATTACTCGATACGGTAATAGCTTCATTATTGATGACAGGCTCTATCGCTTGGCTGTATTACTCAGATAGACTGATTGAATTCCCACTTGGTTTATTTGGCATTGGTATTGCGACGGTTATTTTACCTGCGCTGTCAAAATTACACAGCAGTAAAAAAAGTAGCGACTTTCAACATACCCTAGATTGGGGTGTGAGGTTTGTGATTTTTTTAGGGCTTCCAGCAATGATAGGATTGATGATTATAAGCCCACTTATTATTACCGTGCTGTTTGATCATGGCGCTTTCAAAGAAGCGGGCATCGATCATGTTAAGGCGGTGAGCTTAGGGGTGGTTGCTTACTCAGTGGGATTAGTCAGCTTTATGTTAATTAAAGTCCTCGCACCAGGGTTTTATTCTCGCCAAGATACTAAAACACCGGTACGCATTGGCATTATTACTTTGGTATTAAATATGGTGTTTAACATTATGTTAGCGCCATTTATTGGCTATTTAGGCTTGGCACTGGCAACCTCAATGTCAGCCAGCTGTAATGCTTATTTACTTTACCGACAACTAAAAAAAGAGAATGTATATAAGTTCTCCAGCATGAGTGGCTATTTCACTTTGAAGTGCTTGTTGGCAAGTGTAACGATGGGCGCATTGGTTTGGTTTACCAGTAGACAATATGACTGGGTTAGTTGGCACTTTAGCGAACAAGTTATGTTATTGGTTGTGTTATTAATTATTGCGATTATTAGTTACTTTTTTATGTTGTTTTTGATGGGTGTTAGACTAAATACGATAAAAAGTGTAGCAATTACTGAATCAAATTAAAAAAAAGATTATAATCGGACACTCTGCGGCTTGAGGTCGCATTTTATCGCTCGCTGAAAAAGGCATTAGGTGGCATGGAGTTAATTAGAGGTATACACAATATACGCCCACAACACTTTGGTTGTGTGCTGACCATTGGTAATTTTGATGGTGTTCATTTGGGTCATGCTGCCGTATTAAAAGGGCTTTTAGCTGACGCAAAAGAAAATAATTTACCCAGCACCGTAATGTTATTTGAGCCTCAGCCACAAGAGTTTTTTGCAAAAAATAACGCTCCGGCTAGGCTTACTCGACTGCGTGATAAACTACGCCTATTGAGTAACTTAGGAATTGAACGCGTTATTTGTATTAGCTTTAATCAGGCTTTTGCAAACATGCATGCCGAGCAGTTTGTTAGCGATATTTTAATTAAAAAGCTGGGCGTTAAAGCATTAACGGTTGGTGATGATTTTAGGTTTGGTAAACAGCGCCAAGGTAACTTTAGTCTATTGGCAACTATGGGCACCCAAGCGGGAATGAGTGTTAAAAGCACTGCCAGCTTTAGGCAATTAAATGCTAGAGTAAGCAGCACCTTGATACGAGAAGCGCTTGCTGAAGGTGACCTAGTTAGTGCAAAAGTTATGCTTGGGCATAATTATGCAATATCTGGACGTGTTATTCATGGCTGGAAGAAAGGCCGCGAACTGGGTTTTAGAACGGCAAATATTGCGCTAAAACGTCAAGTTTGTCCGGTCAATGGTGTATTTGCGGTTCAAGTGATGATCGCAGGAAAGCAAGTTTTTGGGGTGGCTAACATTGGAAACAAACCCACGTTTAATGGAACTCGTGCCTTATTAGAAGTTCATCTTTTTGATTTTGCACAAGATATTTATGGACAATTTATGCATGTGGAGCTAATTGAAAAACTCCGCAATGAGAAAAAATTCGAGACATTAACACAACTGACGGCACAAATAGCAACCGATGTTGCCGCCGCTAAGCAGTGTTTTGGTTTAAATTAGGTAGCCGATAGAAACGGAAAGTAGGATTAATGAGCGACTACAAACATACTTTGAATTTACCGGAAACAATGTTTCCAATGCGTGGCAATTTGGCACAACGTGAACCAAAAATGCTTAAAGCATGGTATGAAGACGACCTATACGGTCAAATTCGCAGCGCGAAGAAAGGTAAAAAAACTTTCATTTTGCATGACGGCCCTCCGTATGCAAACGGCGATATCCATTTAGGCCACTCAGTAAATAAAATATTAAAAGATATTATTGTTAAGTCTAAAACCTTATCAGACTTTGATGCGCCATACGTACCAGGTTGGGACTGTCATGGTTTACCAATCGAGTTAATGGTTGAGAAAAAAGTCGGTAAACCCGGTGTTAAGGTAACTGCGGCAGAGTTTCGTGAGAAATGTCGTGCCTATGCTAAAAAGCAAGTGGAAGGCCAAAAAGTAGACTTTAAACGTTTAGGCGTTTTTGGTGATTGGGATAAACCTTACCTAACCATGAACTTCGACTTTGAAGCTAATGCCATTCGTGTATTGGGTCGCATTATAAAAAATGGTCACTTACATAAAGGCGCTAAGCCTGTGCATTGGTGTACAGATTGTGGCTCAGCATTAGCTGAGGCAGAAGTTGAATATCAAGATAAACAGTCTCCAGCTATTGATGTGCGTTTTACTTTTACAGATCAAGATGCGGTAGTTAACGCATTTGATTTAGCGGCTGGCCATACAGGAACTGGTAGCGTAGGAACCGTTATTTGGACTACGACACCATGGACTTTGCCTGCGAACCGTGCGGTAGCTGTGCATGCTGATTTAGAATACGCGCTAGTACAAGTAGAAGATGAAGGCGTTCAGCAACGTCTTATTATTGGCTCTGAGCTGGTTAAAGATGCGATGGATCGTTTTGGTTTTAACCATTTCCATATCCTTGGCTATGTTAAAGGCGCAGCACTTGAAAACTTAACCGTAGCGCACCCTTTTTATGACTTTAATGTTCCTGTTATTGTTGCAGAGCACGTAACAACTGATTCAGGTACGGGCATCGTGCATACTGCACCAGGTCATGGTCAAGAAGATTTCGTGGCTGGTCTTGAGTACAACCTTGAAGTAGCTAACCCTGTTGGCGCAAACGGTGTGTACTTACCTGATACTGAATTATTTGCCGGTCAACATGTGTTTAAAGCCAATGCGAGTGTAATTGAGGTATTAAAAGAAAATAATGCCCTAATGCATCACCATGCATTAACGCACAGTTACCCACACTGTTGGCGTCATAAAACGCCTATTATTTTCCGTGCCACACCACAATGGTTTGTTAGCATGGATCAGGCTAACTTGCGCCAAGACTCGCTGGCTGAAATTAAAAATACTCAGTGGTTACCTGAATGGGGCGAAAGCCGTATTGCCAACATGGTTGAAGGCCGCCCTGATTGGTGTATTTCACGTCAACGTACGTGGGGTGTTCCTATTGCATTGTTTGTTGATAAAGACACGGGTGCCTTACACCCAAATACCCAAGAGCTTATTGAACAAGCAGCAGCGCTTGTTGAAAAGTCAGGTATTCAAGCATGGTATGACTTAGAGCCAGCTACTTTACTAGGTGAAGAAGACGCACAACAATACATGAAAGTGCAAGACACACTCGATGTGTGGTTTGACTCAGGTGTAACTCATGCCTGTGTTGTTGATGCGCGTGAAGATTTAACCGGTCCTGCTGATTTATACCTAGAAGGTTCAGATCAGCACCGTGGTTGGTTTATGTCATCAATGATGACCTCAGTGGCAATCAATGGTCATGCACCTTACAAGCAAGTGCTTACGCATGGCTTTACGGTTGATGAAAACGGCCGCAAAATGTCTAAGTCATTAGGCAATGTTATTTCACCACAAAACGTGATGAATAAACTAGGCGCTGATATTTTACGTTTATGGGTAGCATCAACTGATTACACGGCAGAAATGACGGTATCAGATGAAATATTCAAACGTTCAGCAGATCGCTACCGCCGTATTCGTAACACCAGCCGTTACTTACTTGCTAACCTTAGTGGTTTTGATCCAAAAACAGATCAAGTTGCTGTGGATGATATGGTTGAGCTTGATAAGTGGATTGTAGGGCGTGCTGCACAGTTACAAGATGATATTTTAGCGGCGTACGACAGCTATCAAATGCTATTAGTGACGCAAAAGCTAATGAACTTCTGTACCGGTGAGTTAGGTTCATTCTACTTAGACGTTATAAAAGATCGTCAGTACACGGCAAAAAGCGACAGCCATGCACGCCGTTCTTGTCAAACCGCGCTATACCACATTGCTGAAGCAATGACGCGTTGGATGGCACCAATCATGAGCTTTACAGCACAAGAAATTTGGGAAGCACTTCCAGGTGAGCGCAGTGACTATGTATTTACTTCAACTTGGTATGAGGGCTTACAAGCACCAACAACGACCAAGTTTAGCAATGAAGACTGGCAAGCTATTTTAAATGTGCGTGACGAAGTGAACCGTCTGCTAGAAGCTGCGCGTAAAGAAGAAGTGATTGGCGCTACATTACAAGCAACGGTTAACTTGTTTGCAAGCAAAAAACTTGCAGCTAAGCTGGCGGCATTGGGCGATGAACTGCGCTTTGTTTTACTAACTTCAGCTGTAAATGTTACTGAGGTGGATAGCCAGCCAGTGGACTCACAAGCAACTGAAATTGAAGGTTTATACATTAGCGTATCAGCAACAGATGCTAAAAAGTGTGAGCGTTGTTGGCATTACAGTGAAGATGTAGGTGTTGAGCCTGCTCATCCTGAAATTTGTGGTCGTTGTGTAAGTAACGTTGACGGTGAAGGTGAAAAGCGTCAATTCGCTTAGGAGTTGTTTTTAGTGAGCAAACTAACCCAAAAAAGTGGTTTAGTGTGGCTTTGGTTGAGTCTATTACTGCTTGTAATAGACTTTGCCAGTAAAACACTGGTTGTAAACACCATGGCCTATGGTGAGTCAATTAATTTACTGCCTGTTTTTAGCATCACTTATGTACATAACTACGGTGCAGCCTATAGCTTTTTAAGCGAAGCGGGTGGCTGGCAGCGTTGGTTTTTAAGTGCAATAGCAATCGCGATTAGTTGTTTGTTGGTATGGTGGTTAAAGCGCCTTCCTGCGTCTAATAAAGTATTGTGCGGTGCATATTCGTTAGTGCTAGCAGGTGCTATTGGTAACTTATACGACCGTGTTGCTTATGGCTACGTGATTGACTTTTTACATGTGTTTTACGAAGACTCACATTTTCCCGTATTTAATATTGCTGACTGTGCTATTTGTATTGGCGCTGCATTATTACTATTTGACGCCTTTACAGGCGAAGAACCAAAGGAGCATAAAGCATGAGCCAAGCTGTAATTGGTGAAAACTCAAACGTTATTTTTCATTTTTCTATTAAACTGGAAGATGGCTCTGCCGCTGATTCAACAAAAGTGCATAACAAGCCAGCAAAACTGACTATGGGTGATGGCAGCTTAACCGCTAACTTTGAAAAGTGTTTACTTGGCTTAACGGCGGGTGAAAGCAAAACATTTGAACTTGAGCCGGAAGATGCATTTGGTCAACCAAACCCAGATAATATTTATTATGTAGATCGTAGTAAGTTTGGTGCAGAAACACCGGCTAAAGTAGGTGCGATTATTGCTTTTACTCAACCTGATGGTACTGAGCTTCCTGGTTTGGTGCGTGAAGTGCAAGGTGAGTCAGTTACTATCGATTTTAACCACCCATTAGCGGGTCAGCGTTTAACGTTTGAAGTTGATATTATTGAGGTGCAGAGTTAATGGAAATATTATTAGCTAATCCACGAGGCTTTTGCGCTGGTGTTGACCGCGCAATCAGTATTGTTGAGCGCGCTTTAGATATTTTTGAAAAACCAATCTATGTGCGACACGAAGTGGTGCATAACCGTTATGTGGTTGATGGCTTAAAAAATCGCGGCGCCGTATTTGTCGAAGAACTAGATCAGGTTCCTGATGACAGCATTGTTATCTTCAGCGCTCATGGTGTATCTCAGGCTGTTCGCTCAGAGGCTAAACGCCGAGAGTTAAAAGTATTTGATGCAACCTGTCCGTTAGTGACTAAAGTGCATATGGAAGTAACTCGTGCTAGTAAAAAAGGTATTGAATGCATCTTAATTGGCCACCACGGACACCCTGAAGTTGAGGGTACCATGGGTCAATACGATAACGAACAAGGTGGTATTTACCTTGTTGAAACGGTTGATGATGTATTAAAGCTTGATGTGAAAAATGCAGATAATCTTTTTTACTGCAGTCAAACAACTTTATCAGTAGATGACACTGCAGATGTGATTGATGCTTTACGTAGTAAATTTCCTGCAATTGATGGCCCACGTAAAGACGATATTTGTTATGCAACGCAAAACCGTCAAGATGCGGTTCGTGATTTAGCTGATAAAGTGGATGTGTTATTGGTTGTGGGTGCTAAAAATAGTTCCAATTCTAATCGTTTACGGGAACTTGCTGATAAAATGGGTACGCAAGCCTATTTAATTGATGATGCTAGTAATGTTGAAGCAGCATGGTTTGATGGCATCAACAGTGTGGGTGTGACTGCCGGCGCCTCAGCTCCTGAGGTATTAGTTCAGCAAGTGATTACTCGCTTAAAAGAGCTAGGTGGCAAGCAAGTAATCGAGAATCCAGGTGAAGAAGAAAACATCGTTTTTGCTGTACCAGTAGAGCTGCGTTAATTTTTTAAATGATGAAAAAGCTGAATGAATTGGTAACTGACATGCAGTGGATTACTTTCATTCAGTCTTTTTAATCATTTTTTTAATATTTTTTTGTTATTTTTAATATTCCTAAAAATAGCAATAAAATAAACCACTTCCATTTCAATATGTGCTTCTGTTTGGTTTATGGCTTTGAACTAAATAAAAGCGCCATTCACTATTTCATTAAACAAGTCTATAACCTGATTCCATCCTTACTTATTTTTATCTCTTTGAGGCTTAAACGCTTTTTACTGTTTTTCAAAATATTTTACAGATGGAAAAACAGCCAAATACCCCAAAATACAGTACTTAAACGCTGATTATAGTAATAGCCAACTATTTCATTGTGCGAGCGGTTGTTTATTGAATATGTTTCGTAAATGTATACAATTACACCAATCAACATTTTTTGGCTACCTTATGTTTGCACACCAGATTAAATTTTCAAAAGGTTTTACACTTATAGAAGTGCTCATCGCCTTTATTATTCTCAGTTTTGGTTTATTAGGAGCAGTTGCCTTACAAGCTAAAGCAAAGCAAGCGAGCTTTGACTCAATGCAACGGGCAGCAGCCGTGGCACTTGGCAATGATATTATTCAACGAATACGCGCTAATGATACACCGCAACTAGCGACTCTTTATGATGTTGACTTTAATAGTGATACTGGCAAGAACTCATCAAATACGTGTTTTACAAACTCTTGCACTAATGCACAAATTGCTGCTTTAGATATTGAGCAGTGGAAGCGTGCTATTCGTGCTCGCGAAAATACAGGCTCATTAGATGATGCCTCGGTATGTATTAACCCTGCAGCTGTTGCCAGTGCAGCAGGTAATGCATTTAATGTTGAAGTAATTGTAACCTGGCAGGGGCGCCAAGAATTTAAAGCAAGTGAAGCTACTGGAAATATTAACTGTGGCGTAGCAGATAAAAAACGCCGTTTGGTGGTGTTAAACAGTTATGTTTATGTCAGGAGTTAAAATGAAGCAAGCCGGATTTACCCTGGTTGAAATGATGATTTCACTTTTTATTGGTGGCTTGATCCTCGGTGGTGTGATGTTTACTTATATTGGCATGAAAGTGACCACCAAAGACACTATGACCATAGGCGAGTTACAAGAATCAGGTCGCTTAGCCATTAACATTATGCAACGAGATATTGAACAAGTTGGTTTTTGGGGGACTTTTTATGATGATTCATTTACCGCTATAAATACCACCACATTAGCAAGCCCAACAGGTGATTGCTCTGAAGGTGATAACAATGGTAGCTTCCCTAATTTAGCGAGTAGCAGCAACTTTAAAGGTCTATTTGCCAAAGTAGCAGTAGATTCAAGTGAGCTTAGCTGTATTAATAATCCGCTAGCAGGAACTGACATTTTACAAGTAAAGTTTTTGCAAGGTCGTCAACTACAGGTAGAAGCGGGTGCCAATCAAACCCAAAGTGATGAAAACTATTTTATTGCTGAGCAAGAAAGTGCTCGTTTTGTTCGCGGTGTTATTGACCCGGCTACTGTGAATCTTAATGCCAGTATTTGGCCGTATAGCCATCATAGTTACTATATTTCAGAGCAAACTTATACAGTAAATAATAAAAGTATTACGGTTCCTGCATTAATGCGAAAACGCTTGGTCGGAAATTCGATGGCAACGGAAACCATTATGGAAGGTGTCGAGAATATGCGCTTTGTGTTTGGTTTAGATACCACTAGTGATAGCCGTGTAGATACATACAGAAGCATTGATGATATGAGTATTGCACAGTGGGAAAATCAAAAAGGTGTTTTAACAGTTCAAGTTTTTTTATTGATCAGAGCATTACAGCCAGATCCTGGGATTTCTATAAAAAACCAAACCTATATTCTTGGTGAAGATGCTAACAGCCGAACATTAACGTTTTCAGACAATTTCAGACGTACTGTTTTTACTACAACAATACGTTTAAACAATGCAGGATCGAATTTATGGCGCATTTAAGCCCTACGAGGAGTAAGCAACAGGGTGTTGTGCTTATTACGGCACTTATTATGGTGATAGCTGTGACGGGGATTGCGGTAACCTTAATGAGCAGCAGTAGTATTGATATTAAGATCACTAATGCCGCACAGGAACGTGAAGTCGCTGAAAATCAATTAATTGGTGAAGTACAGCGGATCATAGCTGATGAGGTAAGTAAAGGGGCTGCTAATCAGTTCTTTTTGACCCCCGATGAAGTCACAGATAGCGGTATTGAAATTGCAAACCGTAATGATATGACAAGCAATATGGTTAACTTAAATAACGGCATGCTTGATTTAAAGTGTCCTAGACGCTTTAATTTTACGACGGGGATTTCCTGCAATATGGTTCAGGTATCAACAACCATAGACTATGGCTCTAAAAGTAAACACCAAATCACTATAGTAACCGGTGTCGCTCAAGAGATGGCTAGTATAAGTAAAGGTATTTAAGATGAAATTTAAATTAAAGAATATGTTACCTGTATTACTTGGCTTAGTTGCGAGCGCACCTGCAGTAGCCGAAGATATAGAGTTATACGTTAACCATAATGTTCAAACAGATGAAAATGCACGTGTTTTGATTGTGTTTGATACTTCCGGCAGTATGGCTTTTTCTACTTTGACTGGTAATGATTGTGGTTATGACAACTACAATAGACGATGGATATTGTGTGATGATAATCGCTTAAATGTTGCCCAAAATGCAGTGAAGAATTTAGTTAACAGTAACAAGGATGTTGATTTTGGTTTGATGCGATTTGCAGGCAGTGATGGCGGCTATGTGTTGTCGCGTATTCACAGTAACAATACAAAAATATTAAAAGCAGTTGATGATTTGCCCGCTGATGGAGCGACACCAATTACGGAAACATTATGGGAAGCCTATCTCTACATGACAGGCCAACAAATAGACTTCGCAGACGGTATTCAGGATCGTGACAAAGCAGTAGATAACAACAAGTACTACAAATCACCATTTCGAAAAGATGACAAAGGCAACAAAGAATTGCTGCGTTGTGATAACTCGATTAATGTGATCTTAATGACTGACGGCGACCCAAGTAACGATAGCGACAGAAACAGTAATATAAAAAAGCTACATAACTCAATTTTTATTGATGCTATTCCTTTTGAGTCAGGTGAGTACAAAAATAGTTACTTAGTTGCCCTAGCAAAAATTTTACACGGTACCAAACAAACGCAAGTTGATTTGTTCTCTGAAACGCCAGACATAGTTGATACCGCGAGAGTATATACCATTGGTTTTGGTACGGGCATGAGTCAAGGTGGTAAAGATCTCCTCGATATGACAGCCAGAGTGGGTGGCGGTAAGTACCTTCATGCTGATACAGCCGATGAACTTTCTAAGGCGTTAAATCAAACAATTTCACAAATACGAGAAGAAAACAGCTCATTTACTTCACCGTCGTTTGCCAGTAATAACGTTGACCAAACACGCAGTAAAAACGCAATTTACTTCACAATGTTTTATCCCGAAATTGGTACTCGTTGGCAAGGTAACTTAAAAAAGCTAGAAGTGTCAGGTAATAAAATAGTCGATACCAAAGGCGTAAAAGCACTTGATAGCAACGGTCTAATCGATAAAAACGCGCATACCTTTTGGCCGGATGCTGATAATGCAGCAGATGGTAATGCAGTAAAACAAGGGGGCGTGAATGCCGCGCTTGCTAGCAGCAGCAAAGAGCGAAAATTATTTTCTGATGGTCCATCAGGACAGCTAATTAATTTTGATTACGATACGATAAGTGAAGTCTTCAACATTGTTAATAAGCAAAAGAATAAGCCATCAGTAGATGATTTGCTTGTTAGTGATGTTCAGCTTGAAAGCACAATAAATTGGGCTCGTGGTATTGATGTTGACGATGAAGATGGCGATGGCTCTTCACAGGACAAACGCAACGACATATTTGGCGATCCGTTACATTCTAAACCGTTGGCTATCGATTATGGTAATAATGATGTGCGCATTCTAATTGGGACAAATGCAGGGTTTTTGCATATGTTCAAAGATGATAGCAAAAATAATAAGGTAGAAGAAAGTTGGGCATTTATCCCCTCAGCCCTGTATTCAATTCTTAACCCTTTGCGTTCAAAGGAAAAAGGCAAAGAATATGGGATGGACGGACCTATTAGTGTTTATTTCAACAATAAAAGTTTAAATAGTGAAGGCCTAAATGATGGCACTATCAATGCCAGCAGCGGAGATGAAGTGTGGGCTATAGCCGGTATGCGCCGTGGTGGTCGTAATTATTATGCTTTTGATATTTCTAATCCAGATACCCCTAAAAAACTGTGGAAGAGTCCAATTAAAGGTGGCGATAAAGGTTTTGAGGAATTAGGGCAAACATGGTCTAAACCACAAATAGCTTACATTAAAGCATGGGGTGATGAGCCTTTACTGGTATTTGGCGCAGGCTACGATACCAGTAAAGACAACACTCGAGATGCCGATACAATGGGTCGAGATGTTTATATTGTAAAAGCTAAAACCGGTGAGAAAGTATGGTCACTTAGAAGTGATAATGCTTTTAAAGGCAAGCACAGTATTGCTGCTGACGTTAGTTTACTCGATTCAGATTATGATGGTTATATTGACAGAATTTATGCTGCCGATACTGGTGGCGGGGTGTGGCGTATAGATATGCCTGGAACCAGCACTAATGCATTTAGTCATTACAAACTCGCTGAGTTAGGTGCTGATACCGACAGACGTTTCTTTTATAAGCCGGTAGTGGCAAGAACCGTGTTTAGTAAAGTGACTATTAGTAAAGGGGTAACTTCACGCTTAGATACACCCTATGATGCGGTACTTATTGGTAGTGGTAATCGCTCAAACCCTTTAAACAGTAGCAGTGCTGATCAGCTATTTATGGTTAGGGATGAGAATACCATCACTAAATCATTCAAAAATAATGCACCCGCTGCAATTGTGCCGAATGATTTAATGTCAATGAACGAAGACTTATTTGGCAAAGCGCTGAATAATGTGGGCGACTTTAATGCATTAGAAGCCCAGCTATCTAATGACTTTAAAGGATGGCGTTATAAATTAAATAGCGGTGAAAAATCACTCGCAGCGGCAACTGTTGTTGGCGGTGTGGCTTATTTCACTTCGTTTACACCTGGCTCTACTGGGGCTTCGAGTAACCAATGTTCATTAGGTGCAGGTGGCGGCTCGCTCTATGCGTTTCACTTACATTACGGCACTAAGGTGTATGACAACTTAAAATTTAAAACAAGTTACGAAATGCCAGATACGCCTCAGCTTTATTTTGGTGATAGCTGTGCTGATGGAAATAGCGACGGTAAGTGTGATGACAATACCAATGAAAATGTAAAAAGTCAGTTTTACTTGATTGGTCCAGGTATTAATGGCAGTGAAACAGCGAACCCGTTAAAGCCGCTAGAAATAACGGGACCAGGCTTAAAAGTTGTCGATAAAAAAATCCAGTTGGTAAACGATGACTCCGTTGGTTTTGGCTTTAGAACACAGCAGACTTATATTTATAAACGTGAAGAAAATGACGAGGGTAATTAGGGATTATTAATGAGTAAAAAACAACAAGGATTTACCTTAATTGAATTAATGATAGCCGTGGCCATTGTTGGCATTATCGCAGCAATTGCAGTGCCTAATTACAGTGAGTATGTAAAAAGGGCATCACGTGCAGAGGCCGCATCAGCGCTTTTAGATGCGGCAAACAAGCAAGAACAGTATTTTGTTGATAACCGTGCTTATACAGTCTCGTTTGATGACTTAGGGATAAATAATAAAACTGAAAATGGTAGTTTTGAACTAACAATTAAAGTGGTTGATAATAATGCATTTACTGTCACCGCCAAGCCGATTGCAGGCGCTGTAAAAGGTGATGCTGATTGTACGTCATTAACCATTAATGATGTAGGTTTAAAAGGAGCAACAGGTAGTAAAGGCGATACCGACATTAACTATTGCTGGGGTCGATAAACACAGCGCTTATTGTTGGCATTTGTTGGTAGATTTTATTCTTATTCGACCTGTTTGACTAATAGACAAAGCAAGCCCCTCAAGGCTTGCTTTATCACTATTTGGGCAATACACGAAAGTGCCGTTCTGAAATCCATTTAACGAGCCATCAGGCCTAAAAGTAATGGCGGTACGAGGATACTCTAACGTATCGGCATTATGAGTATACTCAAAAGTACTAATTAACAGTTCATCATCATCAAGTGATGTTGACCTATCATTATCAATAAAAAGAGACACACCCGTGTGCCACTCACCCTCTGAACACTGTTTATCTTTTAAAGCGCACAGCGTTACGTAGCTGTCATGTTCTATAGCGTAAAGGCGTGCAAAATTAATATTTCGGTGTAGTAAAGAGATTTGATTGTCAGCTCGGTTTTTCGCTAAAAAGTCGGCAAAAAACCAGAGTGAAATTTGCGCTACGATCACAAAAACCACAATTGCTACCATGAGCTCAATTAGTGTGAAGCCACTATGTGGGTGATAACCTGTATTTAACCTCATCCCTGAAGCCTTGATTTATCCTTCCATGATTAAAGTTTAGACAATAATTAGCAAATTACAAAATAGCGATTAACAACTGCTTTTGGTGTCGCCAACATAAAAGGCGGTTCCTGATAGTGCTAGCGTTAAAGCCTTATTATTTTCAGTGCCATTATTAGGGCAAAAAATAAAATTGCCTGGTGTTGTGGTAATACGTCCGCTGGAATTAAATCGTATACTGTTATCTGCAAATGAAATACGATCATTGGGACTAATTTCTTCCATTACTCTAATAAGGCTATCTGTTGCCTTATCATATTGACCATCATTATTTGCATCGATGAAGGTGATTACTATTTTATCAACATCCCATCCATCCGTGCATGTAAGAGTATCGTCATTGTTTTTTACTTTTGTTTTTGAGGCTGCACATACAATGACTATTTCGTCAGTACTGGCTGCTTGTGAACGTGCATAACTAATATTGCGCTTTAGTTCCAATAAAAAGTTTTCCCCACGGTTTTCTTCCAGCATATCGCCACTGTTCCACAAAGCAATAGTGGCAATAATGCCAACAATGGCCACGGTGACCATTAATTCTAATAAGGTAAATCCACGGTGTTTAGTTTTCATATGAATCTCAATAATTAGTTGTTTTAAGCTAAGCATTATTTATGAGGATAATCATACCATGATTATTTTTCACCTGTGCTATTCAATCACTTTGTTTGCTATGAACCTCATGATTGTCTAAAATCGAGGCAACTGAGGCTTTCAAAAGTAACTAATATGAAAAAAATAGAAGCAATCATTAAACCGTTTAAGCTCGATGATGTGCGCGAAGCACTATCTGATGTTGGCATTACGGGTATGACAGTAAGTGAAGTAAAAGGGTTTGGACGTCAAAAAGGCCACACCGAGCTATACCGTGGCGCAGAGTACATGGTTGATTTTTTACCTAAGGTAAAGCTAGATATTGTGCTTGGTGATGAAGATGTGGAACGCGCTATTGATGTGATTGTTAAAACCGCACAAACAGGCAAAATTGGTGATGGTAAAATATTTGTTACTGAGGTAGAGCGTGTTGTGCGTATTCGTACCGCAGAAGAGGATGAAGACGCGATATAATCGTAGTCTTGAGTAAAAAAAGGCGCTACTTTTATTTGAAAGTAGCGCCTTTTTCGTATCATTTATTTCTGCTATTGAATTTACGCGTTTGCGCTGCATTCTCACTTAATTCAGTTAATCCAAGCTTATCGTAGCTTTTTTCCATCATGGCTAATGCCGCATCCAAGTAGCTACTTTGCGAGTAATGCTCTACCACAAACTTACCGCGATTCGCGGCTGCTAAATAAGCTTCACGTTCATAATAGTAAGTCGCAACTTTTAGCTCATAACGTGCCATGCGATTTAATAGCCAAACTAAACGACGTTTTGCTTCTGGCGCATAATCACTTTGTGGAAAACGTTTAACTAAGGTTGATAGGTCGGTATAGGCTACACGGGTACGTTTAGCGTCTCTGTCTGCTCTATCTACACCAAAGTACTCTTGGAAAGCATTTTTATCCGCTTTAATATTAACCAAGCCACGCATGTAGTACATGTAATCTAAATCTTTGTGATTTGGGTTTAAGCGAATAAAACGGTCAATGGTAGCAAGTGCCTGCTCTGTATTACCTGATTGGTAATGTGCGTACACTAAATCCATCTGTACTTGCTTTGAAAACGGGCCAAACGGGTAGCGAGAATCAATTGCCGCTAACAGTTCAATTGCACGTGCGTATAAACCAGAATCAAGCGTTTGTTTTGCATCTTCGTATAGAGCTTGTGCTGATCTGTTTGGTACTCGTTGAATGTCTTCTTGGTCAGGCGCAGACGAACAAGCCCCTAAACTAAGCACTGAAACTGAAAAAACAATGGCGAATGCACGTTTCCCTATTTTATTTATCATTTTATTTGTTACCTTCGATGTCTTCGGCTAGGCCAAGTGGGTAAAACCGAGTAAACTATGCGTATTATGTTATGCTTTTATTAAAAGCGATTCTAACCCAGTCAAGCAAAGCTTGCACTGGTAAATTGGGTAAAGTTACTAATGTCAGAGCAAATATCTCTCCAAGCCGAGGTCCCAACAGACTTAGGTGGTAAACGTCTAGACCAAGTATTAGCACAATTGTTCCCTGATTATTCACGATCACGGATAAAAACGTGGATTTTAGATGATAAAATCACCGTTGACGGCGAAATTTTCAACACCCCGCGTGAAAAATTACTCGGCGGTGAAGTTGTAGCTGTTGAAACAACAATAGAAGCACCTCGTGAATACGAAGCACAAGATATCAAATTAAACATCGTTTATGAAGACGATGATATTTTAGTGATCAATAAACCAATGGGATTAGTAGTTCATCCTGGTGCAGGTAACCCTGACGGTACTGTGTTAAATGCATTACTTCATCACTTCCCAGAAATTATTAACGTACCACGAGCGGGTATAGTGCATCGTCTTGATAAAGACACAACCGGCTTAATGGTTGTAGCTAAAACCATTCAAGCTCAAACTCATTTGGTTAAAGCCTTACAAAAGCGCGAAAATTTCACACGTGAATATGAAGCGTTATGTAATGGTACTATGACTGCCGGTGGTATGGTTGAAAAAGCGATTGGCCGTCATCCAACTCAGCGTACGCACATGGCTGTTCATGAAATGGGTAAACCTGCGATTACGCATTACCGTGTAGCAGAAAAGTTCCGTGCTCATACTCGTTTGCGTTTACGCCTTGAAACCGGACGTACGCACCAAATTCGCGTGCATATGGCGTACTTAAATCATCCCTTAATTGGCGATCAATCTTATGGCGGCCGTCCTCGTCCACCAAAAGGGGCAACGCCTGAGCTGTTTGAGTTACTGCGTAGCTTTAAGCGTCAAGCGCTGCATGCCGTTAAATTAAGCATTGCTCATCCAATTACCGGTGAAATGATGACCTGGCAAGCACCTATCCCTGATGATATGGTTCAGATGACTCAAGCATTGCGCGAAGATACAAAAGCAAATCCAGACATAGCTAGTTAATTATGTCTGGCTTATCAGCTACATGGCAATCTATTCAGGGTGTAGGCACATTGAGTACTACACGGGATGGAGGCGTATCAAAGCCACCATTTGATAGCTTGAATTTAGGATTGCATGTAGGTGATAACCGCCAAGATGTATTAACCAATCGAGCGCATGTAAATACCCACTTACCTAACCCGGCTGTTTGGTTAAATCAGGTTCATAGCGCCGACGTAATTAGAGTGGATGAAGGGTTTGACGCTAAACAAACTCTGACGGGGGATGCGCTTTATACGCAGTTAAGCAATCAACCTTTAGCTATAATGACCGCTGACTGTTTACCTATTTTACTTACCTCAAGCGATGGCCAAGAAGTGGCTGCCATTCACGCCGGTTGGCGAGGGTTAGCGCAAGGAATCATTAGTAATACAGTTAGCTATTTTAAACATGCACCAACGAACTTACATGCTTGGTTAGGTCCTGCAATAGGGGCTAATCGATTTGAAGTCGGCCAAGAGGTTGTTGCAATATTTACAGCCAATAATCCTGCTTTGCACGACGCGTTTAAACCTCAAAATAACGATAAATATTTAGCTGATATTTATCATATAGCGCGTATTTTGCTAAACCAACGGGGTGTTGTGAATATTAGTGGTGGTGAATACTGTACTTTTTCTCAAGATAATCAGTTTTTTTCTTATCGACGAGATGGCCAAACCGGTCGTATGGTAAGTTTGATCTGGCGCAAGTAAATAACCATTAAGTGATTATTTTTCCCTCAATACCTTGAACAAACCCGCTAACATACCCATTTATTAAGTAATTCGTTTTTTTATAGGTAAACCCTCATGCGTTTAGATAGATTTACAAGTAAATTTCAGTCTGCGCTTTCAGATGCGCAATCATTAGCGCTAGGTCGCGATCATCAATTTATTGAACCCGTTCACCTTATGTATGCTTTATTAAAGCAAAGCGGCTCAAGTGTGCGTGCTTTGTTTGCACAAATGGGCATTAGCGTTGACGAGCTCAATACCAAACTCTCTCAAGAGATAGAAAAATTATTTAAAGTGGAGGGTGTTGGTGGCGATGTACAATTGTCAAACAACATGGTTTCACTTATTAATTTATGTGATAAGTACGCCCAAAAACGCAAAGATAAATATATCTCAAGCGAACTGTTTGTATTAGTTGCATGCGAGGATAAAGGACCGCTTGGCAGTGTATTTAAAGCACTTAATATCACCGCTAACAAAGTTGAAACTGCTATAGAGGCAATTCGCGGTGGTCAAAAAGTTGATGACCCTAATGCTGAAGAAACTCGTCAAGCACTTGAAAAGTATACTATTGATCTAACTGAGCGGGCAGAGCAAGGTAAGCTTGACCCTGTAATTGGCCGTGATGATGAAATTCGTCGCACCATCCAAGTATTACAACGTCGCACCAAAAATAACCCTGTGTTAATTGGTGAGCCTGGGGTGGGTAAAACCGCAATTGCCGAAGGGCTTGCACAACGTATTATTAATGGTGAAGTTCCAGAGGGCTTAAAAAATAAACGCGTACTCTCACTTGATTTGGGTGCATTAGTTGCGGGAGCCAAATACCGCGGTGAGTTTGAAGAGCGTTTAAAATCAGTACTCAATGAGTTGGCCAAAGAAGAAGGCCAAGTAATTTTGTTTATTGATGAAATTCATACCATTGTTGGTGCTGGCAAAAGTGATGGCGCCATGGATGCGGGTAATATGTTAAAGCCTGCACTAGCACGCGGTGAACTCCATTGTGTAGGGGCTACAACGCTGGATGAATACCGTAAATACATTGAAAAAGATGCTGCGCTTGAGCGTCGTTTTCAAAAAGTATTAATTGAAGAGCCATCGGTTGAAGACACTATTGCTATATTACGTGGCCTAAAAGAGCGCTACGAATTGCACCATTCAGTGGAGATCACCGATCCGGCAATTGTTGCTGCAGCACAGTTATCACATCGCTATATTAGTGATCGCCAATTGCCTGATAAAGCAATTGATTTAATTGATGAAGCGGGCTCATCTATTCGGCTGCAAATTGATTCAAAACCTGAAGCCTTAGATAAGCTAGAGCGTCGTATCATTCAGTTAAAAATTGAAGATAACGCCTTGGCTAAAGAAAAAGACGAGGCCAGTCAAAAGCGCCGTGCAGAAATGGTTGAGCTGATCACTGAGCTTGAAGTGCAATACCGTGAGCTTGATGAAGTATGGAATGCTGAAAAAGCCTCTTTGCAAGGTACGCAAGTCATTAAAGCAGAGCTTGAACAGGCACGACTTGATTTAGAAGTGGCACGCAGAGCAAGCGATTTACAGCGTATGTCAGAGCTGCAATATGGCCGTATTCCCGAGCTTGAGCGTAAGCTTGATTTAGCATCGCAAGCCGAAATGCAAGAAATGAGCTTACTTAAAAACCAAGTGGGCGAAGACGAAATTGCCGAAATTCTATCACGTTGGACCGGCATTCCGGTGGCACGTATGCTTCAAGGTGAACGTGAAAAACTATTGCAAATGGAAGAGCAATTGCACAATAAAGTGATAGGGCAAGATGAAGCGGTGGTTGCGGTGGCCAATGCCATCCGTCGTTCGCGTGCAGGACTTGCTGATCCGAATCGTCCTATTGGCTCATTTTTATTCTTAGGGCCAACAGGGGTGGGTAAAACAGAGTTAACAAAAGCGTTGGCTGGCTATATGTTTGACACCGAAAGTGCCATGGTACGCATTGATATGTCTGAGTTTATGGAAAAACACTCAGTTGCGCGTTTAGTCGGTGCGCCTCCCGGTTATGTAGGTTACGAAGAAGGTGGCTACTTAACGGAAGCTGTTCGTCGGAAGCCGTACTCGGTTATTTTGTTGGATGAAATAGAAAAGGCGCACCCAGATGTGTTTAATATTTTATTACAAGTTCTTGATGATGGACGCTTAACAGATGGACAAGGCCGTACTGTCGACTTTAAAAACAGCGTAATTATTATGACCTCAAACCTTGGCTCAGATATTATCCAAGAGCAAGCGGGCAATAATGACTACGATGAGCTGAAAAATAAAGTGATGGGTGTGCTGCATAACGAGTTTAGGCCTGAATTTATTAACCGTATTGATGAAACAGTAGTGTTCCATCCGTTGGCACATAGTCATATTAAAGAAATTGCTGATATTCAGTTAAGTAAGCTGCGTGAACGATTAACAGAGATGGGTTATTTACTGGAATTGACTGATGCTGCGCTTGAGCGAATTGCAGCCAGTGGCTTTGATCCTGTTTATGGCGCTCGCCCACTTAAGCGTGCTATACAACAGACCATTGAAAACCCATTAGCACAGAAGCTGCTTAATAATGATTTTCAACCCGGTTCTATCATTGTTATTGATGCGAATGCAGAAGGCTTAGTATTTACTAGTCGTTAATTACACAAATAAACAAGCCGCTGTTAACAGCGGCTTGTTTGATTTTAAATCTTATTGTTAAACTTTAAAGGTAAGCAGTAAATCATTTACTTTTCGTGAGCCTTCCACCAATTCAGCAGCGCCATGCGCTACGCTATAACTGAGTTGTAAATTGTCATCCCCCAAACCTTTAATTTTTTCAACATTGCTGCCAATATCTCTACTTACCACCTGTTGTTGCTCTGCGGCGGCTGAAATATCGGTAGCAAGTTGTGAAATTTCACTAATTTGAGTAAAGATACTATCCAGCTCTTGTTGTGTTTGCCCTGTGGTGTTAACACAGTCATCGGCTTGTTGTTTTGTGCTCTGCATGATTTTAGACCAGCTAAACAAAGTATCTTGAATCTCTTTAATTGAGCTGTGAATTTGAGCTGTGAATTTGAGCTGTGGCGTTTTGAGTACGTGAAGACAGTGCGCGTACTTCATCAGCGACCACCGCAAAACCTCGACCATGCTCACCAGCTCGGGCAGCTTCAATTGCTGCGTTAAGTGCTAACAAATTGGTTTGTTCTGCAATGCCTTCTATTTCACTCATTACCTGACCAATTTTATCGGCCTCAGAGGCAAGTCCTGTGGCTGTGGTTGCCGCTTGCTCAACTTGTACTGCTAAATCAGATACCATCTTGCTGTTATCGGCAATATGATTTTTTATATCAGAGCAGCTTTGATAGGTGATCCCCACTTTATCTGCGGTATTATTGGTATTATTAGAAATTTCACCAATCGTGGTGCTCATTTGTGACATCGCAGTGGCTATTTGCTCAAGCTGAGTTCCCTGAGAAGAAATTCCTTGCTCGGTTAGCGTCGATTGCTGATCTAAGCCTTGGGCAATAGTATTAAAACTCAAGGTTGAGTCTTTAACACGCCCTAGTACCGTTTTTAACTTGGCGCAAAGCATTTGCTCTCGGTAATCACTAATACTGTGAGGGTGTGAGCCACTAAATACATAACGAGATACTGAATCCGCCTCGATTTTTTGCTGTTTTAGGGTACCAGGTGTCGCTATTAGCTCATCATAATTTAATGCTAAAATGATTATACACACTATCAGGTTAACTGCTGCAATCGCCATAGAACCCCAAATAGCGACACTGGCTAACCAAACTAAAACACCGGCTACGCTCAAGCCCTGTCTGAGTGAGGTGCGCTCACGCCAGCTAAATAGTGACTTATTAGCGTTAATTTTGGCATACAGTTTCTGCGCTCTACGTTTTGCGCGTTGCGAGAGTTTTACACGCACAGACTGATAACCAATCAATTGGCCATGTTCGAAAATAGGTGTTACAAATGCATCGACCCAATAGTAACGGCCGTCTTTACATAAATTTTTTACAGCACCTCGCCACGAATGGCCTTGCTTTAAGGTGTCCCACATTTCTTTAAATGCCGCTTTAGGCATATCAGGGTGGCGAACTATATTGTGGTTTTTATTGATGAGTTCATCCATTTCATAGCCAGCAATACTGCAAAATTCATGATTGGCATAGGTAATAACACCCCGAAGATCGGTCGTTGAAACCAACTCTTGGTGCTCTTCAAAGGTGACCTCTTCATCTATTAAGCTTTGATTACGACGCATAGTAACTCTTTATCATTCTTTATTAGGATGGCTATTGTAATTACTAAAACTAACGTACGTTAGTGATAAGTTTTAAATAGCAGTATTAAGGCATTTTTTTTGATATTTTTATGATCTTTATCAATTTTAAGGGTAATTGAATTTTTTAATTATGACAAACTTTTAGCAAGGGATTCACTCTTTCGTATTGGGGAAATCATGCGTTGGGGGCAGTAGAGGATTGTGGCAAATAATATGTAAAAGAAATTGTATATTGCTGGTGGCAATGGCAAGATTATCTTTTATAGCGTGAAACAAAGCGTGTTTAAAATTCATTAAAAACTATATCTAATAAATTCATGTAGTTTTTTCTTCATTTAATCTTGAGTAAAGGTAATTAGACCCCATAACCTTATGATTAAGCCACTTGGCTCGAGGAAACTTTTTTTTGGCAACTTATAATTTAAAGAACACGCTCAACGCGTTATCTAATGCAGATAATCAGCATGCTATTAAAGGTATTATGCGCGGTATTGAGAGAGAATCACTAAGAATTAAACCCAATGGTTCTATTTCTAAGCAAGCTCACCCCGAAGGCGTAGGCTGTGCGCTTACCAACGGACATATCACGACTGACTTTTCTGAGTCCTTACTTGAGTTTATTACACCGGTTAGCGAGTCATCAACGCAAACGTTACAACAGCTGAAAGATCTACAAAAGTTCACCCTAGAACATATGGACGATGAACTGCTGTGGCCAATTAGTATGCCGTGTTTTATAAATCATCAAGACGATATTGTCTTAGCTCAATTTGGCGATTCTAACGTTGGTAAAATGAAAACCTTATATCGTGAAGGTTTAAAGAACCGTTACGGTAGTATGATGCAAGCGATTGCCGGCGTGCACTTTAATATTTCTTTTCCTGAAACGTTATGGCAGTCACTACACTCATTAAAGCAAAGCAACGCAAAACTTGAAGATTTTATATCTGATGGGTACTTAGCATTAATTCGCAATTTTAAACGCGAGTTGTGGTTAATTAGCTATATGTTTGGTGCGTCACCTGCATTGTGTAGTTCATTCTTGCAAGGGCGTAAAAGCGACTTACCGTTTAAAAAGCTAGGCAAAGGTACTTTATATTTAGAAGTGGGCACTGCGCTACGATTAGGTAATCTAGGCTATACCAACAGTGCTCAGTCATCACTACGTGTAATGTATAACTCATTAGATGAGTATGTTGCAGGGTTGAAAAAGGCCATAAATACGCCTTCAGATATTTATGGCAGTATTGACGACTATACGAGTGCCGAGCCAAAGCAACTAAATAAAAATATTCTACAAATAGAGAACGAGTTTTACTCGCCAATCCGCCCTAAGCGTAATGCTAAAAATGGTGAAACACCCACCGATGCACTACTAAGAGCGGGTATAGAATATATTGAAATTCGTGCATTGGATGTTAACCCATTTAGTGAGGTTGGCATTGATTTAGAGCAAATACACTTTTTAGATGTATTTTTAACCTATTGTTTATTAAAAGACTCAGCGCCTATGAATTGGCAAGAGCAAGCACGTAGCACTGAAAACCTTGATACAGTGGTGAACCAAGGCCGAGAAAAAGGCCTGATGCTTAATTTTAATAATGAGCCGCGCAGTCTTGAGTCATGGGGCGATGAAATATTTAACCAGCTCGTTGACGTTGCGAAGTGGATGGATAACGCATACGGTGTTGACTATTACTCAAACACTATTAAGCGCATGGCAATGTGGGTGCATAATCCGACATTAACTTATTCAGGGCGTTATGTTGAGCAGTTAAAAGCATCAGGGCTAGATAATGGGCACTTCGCACTTTCACTTGCTCAAAAGTACAAACAAAGCCATGAGACAGCCAGTTATACTGAATTCTCAAAGTCGTGGTTAGCGCAACAAGCGGCAGAGTCTTACCAGGCTCAAAAAGCAATTGAGCAAGCCGATAATCAATCATTTACTGCGTTTTTAGATACGTATTTCAGGGGCTGTTGACCTTTGCGGATTACAATTTGTTCAAACTAGGAGCGGTTTAATCGCGGCGCGAGGTTTGTAACCTAGTGGGCTAAGTAAAAACCGAGCAACAAAGAGTAAATCGCTCCTAGGCAGAACCCGAAGGGCAGCACCTGTTTGGCATTGATGCTGCGTTATCGCCTATTTATGGGGAATAACCACACCACATAGGCTTTGCCTTGCCTAAATACCAAACAAACTGCTGCAAATTCAACCTTGAAAGGTCAACAGACCCAAGTAAGTAATAGGCAAAAAAAACGCAGCCCATAGTAGCTGCGTAAATATTCTTTAGGGATGAAACAATGCTGTACTACTGCATTCATAGATTCAGACCCACACTTTTTTAAAAAGTTCAGTGAGATCTTAAAAAATGAAAAAAAATATTATTACTTTATCTCTAGTGCTTACTTTAGCGGGTTGTGCCACTGCGCCACCCAAGCAACCCGAAGATATTTGTAAAATCTTTGAAGAGAAATCTGACTGGTATTTTGATGCTAAAGACGCCCAAGATAAGTGGGGCTCACCCAAGCATGTGTTAATGAGCATGATGTATCAAGAAAGCTCTTTTCGTCATGATGCTGCACCGCCTATGGAATACTTTTTATGGATAATTCCAACTGGCCGTGCAAGCGATGCTTATGGTTATTCTCAAGCTAAAACGCCAACTTGGTCTGACTATATTCGTGAAACAGGTAACAGCGGTGCCGATAGAGACGAATTTGAAGATGCGATCGACTTTATGGCATGGTTTGTTTATAAAACCCATAAAATAAATGGGGTGTCTAAGTGGGATGCTTACGCACAGTATCTAAATTATCATGAAGGGTGGGGCGGTTATAAGCGAGGCACCTACCGCAAGAAAAAGTGGCTAATGAGCGTTGCCAATAAAGTAAAACACCGTGCAAGCCGTTATGGTGTGCAGCTAAGACGTTGTGAAGATGATTTAGACAAAGGTTGGTTTGAGCGTTTATTCTTTTAACTAACCTAAACCCAGATTAATCAAAAAAGGAGCCATTTGGCTCCTTTTTTATTGGTTTATTTTTTACGTTTATTGGGTTGAATTTTAACTTGTTTGATCATGTTTTCTTTTACTTCAAGTACTTCAACCGGGTAGCCCGCAATACGAATACTTAAGTTAGCATCTGGAATATCTTCCAAATACTCAACAATAAGGCCACTGAGTGTTTTAGGGCCATCTAATGGGAATTCCCAACCCATTTCTTTATTTAAGTCGCGCACGTTGGCACCACCATCAACTATATAAGAACCATCGCTTTGTGTGGTTACTTCTTCACTT
Organism: Pseudoalteromonas sp. NH0006-26; assembly: GCF_057552415.1. The sequence goes on along the minus strand of NZ_BAAJMJ010000006.1, from coordinate 164,073 downwards.
GGTGTACGGGTTTGAGTGGTGGTGAAATCGCCCACAACCTCTTCAAGAATATCTTCTAAGGTGACTAAGCCTTGTATATCGCCATATTCATCAACAACGATGCCAATTCGTTCTTTCGACAACTGAAACTTCAGCAGTTGAGTATTAAGCGACGTTCCCTCAGGAATAAAGTATATCTCGCGTACAGCTCGAAGGAGCGAAGGTTTGTCGAATTGCTCTTTAGTAAGAAGACGTAATGCATCACGAGAGTGAATAAAGCCCACTGCATCATCAATGTTATCGCGGTATAAAAGCACGCGAGTATGTTGAGCATGAGTTAGCTGTTTACTAATTATTTTCCAGTCATCGTTGATATCAATCGCCACAATCTCATTGCGGGGTATCATAATATCTTCAACGGTAACCTGCTCTAAATCTAAAATTGAGGTCAGCATACTTTGGTGGCGTGCCGGGATCAGTGCACCTGATTCATTTAGCACGGTTTTTAATTCTTCTTTACTCATGCTGTGCTCATCTATTTGTGCAGCACTAATGCCAAATAAGCGTAATATGCCGTTGGTCATCCAGTTAACAACTACCACAAATGGGAAGAGTATTTTTAACAAGCCCTTAAGTATCACAGAGCTAGGAAAAGCGACTCGCTCAGGATAGAGGGCGGCCAGTGTTTTTGGCGTTACTTCAGCGAAAATTAGCACAACTAGTGTTAATGCACCCGTTGCTATAGCAATACCTAAATCGCCATATAAGCGTATACCTATTATGGTGGCTACCTGCGCTGCAGCAATATTAACCAGGTTATTACCAATTAGGATCAGACCTATCAACCTATCTGGTCGACTCAGTAATTTACTAACGCGTTTCGCAGCACGATGGTTCTCTTTAGCGAGGTGTCGCAAACGAATACGGTTGATTGACATGATTCCGGTTTCTGACCCGGAGAAGTAAGCAGAAAAAAGCACCAATAAACCTAATATGATAAACAGGGTACTTGTCGATATGTCGTCCAACGATGGATCCTTTTTTTATAAACCAATGCGTATTAAGCTAGAGTGAGCTTTCAGAGTCAAGTTAAAACTTATTTAGGACCACTTCTTGTATAAAACGGCTACCAAAATAAGCAAGTGTGAGTGTAAATGCGGCAATCATTATACTCACTACCACTACTTTGCCTCGCCAACCACGTTTTACATGGCCAACTGCAATCGTAGCAAAAATGGCCCAAGCAACTAGAGATAAGATTGTTTTGTGAATAAACTCTTTGGCAAACATGCCATCTAGAAATACAAATCCGGTAATGAGCGCCACACTTAATAATACGGTACCTAAGTTTAATAACTGGTAAAGTTGGCGTTCTACCACCATGAGTGGCGGTAAGTGACTGTGAACTATCGCTAAGTCTTTTCGCTTTAAGCGTTTATCAATAAAGTAAAACTGCACGCCATACAAAGTGGCAATAATTAAAATACAGTAGGCCAATAACGACAGTGATATATGTGCAACCAGTGCCAGCTCTACATTTATACTTTGTAATAAAACATGATGAGGGATAAATAGGCTAGAAATTGTTAGCAGTGCAGCAAAGCCATAAACAACAGGTAGTAGCAAGGTTGCGGGAAACTTTAAAGAAACAGTGGTAACACACAGCACAATAATCCAGCAAGTCAGTAATGCCACATTAACAATACTTAAATCTTGCCCATCAGCTCTAAATACCGAATTTACTAATAGCAGCATGTGCGCCAAAATAGCGACAGTACTAAGTATTATAGTAACTTTTTGGCTCGGCCCCTGATGATGAAACAATCGCGAAAGCACGTGAGACGTTGCTAACACATAAAATAAACTGGCAATAATAGTTAAACTAATAATCAGCATTTTGCTTTGGCCACTTAATTGAAGTCAGATAATTCGTGTTCGTTATGTAGCCATTGTATTTTATAGCAAAGCAAATGCATAGACCCTGTAAAAAGAAACTCAATAAGCAGCATTTCAGCACTGTATTGTATACCACCATTTACGGTATACTATTTCTAATTGAATTTTAATAACATCGACCTTATTAATAGAGTTGATTTCAACGTCTTTTCGGAACCGTTACATGTTTGAGAACCTCCAAGAACGATTAGGTAAAACCCTAAAAAATATTAGTGGCCGTGGCCGCCTAACTGAAGACAACATTAAAGATACACTTCGTGAAGTGCGAATGGCATTTTTAGAAGCCGATGTGGCGTTGCCTGTTGTTCGCGAGTTTGTAAAACAAGTTAAAGAACGCGCAGTGGGTATTGAAGTTACTAAAAGCTTAAGCCCTGGCCAAGTATTTATAAAAATTGTTCGTGAAGAACTTGAAAAAGCCATGGGTGAAGCTAACGAAGAGCTAAGCCTTAACGCGCAACCGCCAGCTGTTGTGATGATGGCGGGTCTTCAAGGTGCGGGTAAAACCACCAGTGTGGGTAAGCTGGCTAAGTTTTTAAAAGAGCGCAAGAAAAAGTCTGTGCTAGTGGTGAGTGCCGATGTGTATCGTCCAGCGGCAATTAAGCAATTAGAAACCTTAGCAACAGAAGTAGATGTAGAATTTTTCCCAAGTGATATTTCGCAAAAACCAGTGGATATTGCCACTGCTGCAATTTCTCATGCGAAAAAGAAATTTATTGATGTTGTATTAGTCGATACTGCGGGTCGTTTGCATGTTGATAGCGACATGATGGATGAAATTAAAGCCTTACATCATGCAATCAATCCAATCGAAACGCTATTCGTTGTTGATGCAATGACAGGTCAAGATGCGGCAAATACTGCAAAAGCATTTGACGAAGCCTTACCGCTGACCGGTGTGATACTGACTAAAACAGATGGTGATGCCCGAGGTGGTGCTGCGTTATCTATTCGTCATATTACCGGTAAGCCAATTAAGTTTATGGGTGTGGGTGAGCGCACTGATGCCCTTGAGCCTTTCCACCCAGACCGTATTGCTTCACGTATTTTAGGCATGGGTGATGTACTTTCATTAATCGAAGAAGTCGAGATGAAAGTAGACAAAGAACAAGCGGCAAAAGTAGCGCAAAAAGTATTTAAAGGTGATGGCTTTACCCTGGATGATTTTGCTGATCAATTAAAGCAAATGAAAAACATGGGTGGCATGATGTCGATGCTTGATAAATTGCCAGGCATGCAAAACATCCCAGATGCGGTAAAAGGCCAAATGGGTGATAAAACCTTTATTCAAATGGAAGCGATTATCAGCTCTATGACCAAAAAAGAACGTGCACGCCCAGAGATCATTAAAGGTTCGCGTAAAAAGCGCATCGCAGCAGGCTCGGGTACGCAAGTACAAGAGATCAATAAGCTACTTAAGCAGTTTACCCAAATGCAAAAAATGATGAAAAAGATGAAAGGTAAAGGTGGCATGCAAAAAATGATGCGTGGCATGAAAGGAATGTTACCACCGGGAATGATGGGTGGCGGTGGCCCGAAATTTTAATCATTTAACTTTTATTATCTCCGATATCAGATAAAAGTAATCAATAAAGAGGCAAAACGCCTCTTTATTGTTGAATAAACTATGCACAGAATAGCTTGTTCACATGCTTTTTCTTCTTGGATCACGGTTTAATCTACTAAACTGGCTTTTTGCATCACTTCTTACTTGCATTGTTGCTAAAAACTCGTACAATTCACCGGCTCCCCATACTGGGGAGTAAATCTTATTAATGAAAACAGTCAATCTATTTAGAGGACGGTATGGTAACTATTCGTTTGCAACGTGGTGGCGCTAAAAAACGCCCTTTCTATCAAATTGTGGTTGCGGATAGCCGTTTCTCGCGTGACGGTCGCTTCATCGAGAAAGTAGGTTTCTTTAACCCAATCGCTTCAGGTCAAGAAGAAAAACTTCGTTTAGATTTACCACGTGTTGAGCACTGGTTAGGTCAAGGCGCAGGTCTTTCAGATCGTGTAGCTAAATTAGTTAAAGACGCTCGTAAAGCGGCTTAATAGGCGTAAGTGTAACCATGAGTCAAGAGAACACCTCATCAATAATTGTCGTAGGAAAGCTCGGCGCCCCTTATGGTATAAAGGGCTGGCTTAAGGTGCATTCATTTACTGATGATCCCCAAGGGATCTTCGATTTCAGCCCGTGGTTGATAGGGCAGCAAGGTAAATGGCAATCCTTAGAAGTGGTCGACTGGCGTCGCCACAACAAAGGCTTTATCGCTAAGTTTGCGCAAGTAAACGACAGAGACCAAGCAATGGCTTATACCAATGTTGAAATTTCTGTGGATTCAGCGCAGCTACCAGAATTACCGCAAGGTGAATTCTATTGGCGAGATCTCATTGGCATGTCGGTTGTAACTGATAAAGGTTATAACTTAGGCATTGTTGATGACCTTATGGAGACAGGCTCAAATGACGTACTGGTTGTGAAAGCAAACAGTAAAGATGCATTTGGCCAAGCAGAACGTTTAATTCCTTTTTTAACTGATTCAGTTATTCAAGAAGTTAAATACGATGCGAAAGAAATTACTGTAGATTGGGATCCAAGCTTTTAATGAGTCAAACAAGTTCGTTGTGGGTAGGGGTTATCAGCCTTTTCCCTGATATGTTTGATGCAATTACAACGCAAGGTGTAACCGGTCGCGCTGTTAAAAATGGTTTAATCGACTTTAACTGCTGGAATCCACGTGACTATGCAACTGATAAGCATAGAACCGTAGATGATCGTCCTTACGGGGGCGGACCAGGCATGTTAATGATGGTTGAACCACTTAAACAAGCCATTCTTGAAGCCAAACAGGCTGCAGGTGATGGTGCAAAAGTAATTTATATGTCGCCACAAGGGCGCAAATTAGATCAGCAAGGGGCAAGCGAACTCGCAAACTCTGAAAAACTGATTTTAATTGCCGGTCGCTATGAAGGTATAGACGAGAGAATAATAGAATCGTACGTTGACGAAGAATGGTCAATTGGTGATTTTATTTTGAGTGGGGGTGAATTACCTGCCATGACATTAATTGACGCAGTAGCGCGATTAGTGCCAGGGGTGTTAGGACACAACCAGTCAGCAGAGCAAGATTCATTTTCGGATGGCTTGCTAGATTGTCCTCACTATACACGGCCAGAAACATTGGACGACAAACAGGTGCCTGCTGTATTACTCAGCGGAAACCACCAAGAGATAGCGAAATGGCGGCTTATGCAGTCATTAGGTAGAACTTGGCTTCGCCGTCCTGACTTGTTGCATAACCTAGCTCTGACTGAGGAGCAAGCGGTATTACTCGCGAAATTTCAGCAAGAGTACCAAAAAGCTTGTGGCTAGAAGACAGTTACACCTAGGAAAGTGAGAAACATAATGGCAAAAGTAAACCAAAATATTATTAAAGCGCTTGAAGAAGAGCAGCTTAAAACAGACGTACCTGCATTCGGCGCTGGTGATACAGTAGTTGTACAGGTAAAAGTAAAAGAAGGTGCTAAAGAGCGTCTACAGGCCTTTGAAGGTGTTGTAATCGCTAAGCGTAATCGTGGTCTTCACTCAGCATTCACAGTTCGTAAAATCTCGAACGGTGAAGGTGTTGAGCGTGTATTCCAAACGCACAGCCCTCTTATTGATAGCGTAACAGTTAAGCGTCGCGGTGCGGTTCGTCGTGCTAAGCTTTACTATCTACGTGAGCGTTCTGGTAAATCTGCACGTATTAGAGAAAAACTTAACTAATACGCGCTGTTTATCAACGCAAAAAAACGGGTTGCAACCTTTGGGTTGCAACCCGTTTTGGTTTTAATGCTATTGCGGTTTTTATAGCGATACATTTAAAAACCAATACACACATTAACCAGCATGCGTTAAAGTGTGGTTCACTTCAAAGCACAATATCTTCTCACTTCTTGCAAAAAATGATGTACAAAAATGAATGATAAAACGATAGTTACACACAACGGCAATTTTCATGCAGATGATGTTTTTAGTATCGCTGCGCTTAAAATTATTTTCCCTTCTTTTACCCTGATCCGCACACGCGATAATGCGATTATTAATGACGCCGATGTGGTTATTGATGTTGGCGGTCAATATGACCCACAAACTGACCGGTTTGATCACCATCAGCGCGGAGGTGCCGGTGCTCGCGAAAATGGGATTCCTTTTTCATCATTTGGCTTGGTGTGGAAAAAGTATGGTTTAGCAATATGTGATGATAACCAAGATGTGGCTAATGCGGTGGATGCAGGGCTTGTATCAACTATTGATGCCATTGATTGTGGTCATGTGGAAGGGGTTGCTACAGGCATTAGCTTAAGCCAAACAATTTCTATGTTTAACCCAACTTGGGAAGAGGAAAGTAATTTTGATACTGCTTTTGATCAAGCAGTCGAGTTTGCACACACTTTGCTGATTCGTTTTGTGGCCTCAGCGCGTGGTGGTTTAAATGCTAAAAAGATTGTTGCTCAAGCAATTAAACAAGCTGACGATCCTCGATTAATCGTATTGGAGCGTTATACGCCGTGGAAAAAAACCGTACATAGTTTATCTGAAGAGGCATTATTTGTTGTTTACCCATCTCATTCTGGCAAGTGGATAGTGCAAACAGTGCCTGCAGAATTAGGCTCTTTTGAAGACAGAAAGTCATTACCTGCAACATGGGCAGGATTATCAGACGATGAATTTCAAGCGGTAACCGGTATCGATGATGCTATGTTTTGTCACAATGGCTTATTTATCGCTGGCGCAGAATCATTCGACAGTGTTATGTCGCTTGCGGCTATGGCATTAGAATACTAATAGTTCTCCTTAACCGCTCGCCGGTTACTTAATAAAAGTGGCTTTTGCCACTTTTTAAGATCCTCTACTTAACCTGAACCTACTTAAATTCAATGTAGTTAGCGCTGAAATAGCTGCTTGAGATAGATTTATTATCTAGCGTTTAGGTTACTTACTACCGTTTCCACCTTGGTTTTAGTTGAACAACTGATAGTGATCTTTTCAATAATTTGCCTTTTAACCCCTAACGTATCCTGTTAGTATTTATCGTATTGATTAGTTTACTTTTTTGTAAGTTTTAATTTACGATTTTGCTTTTTTGGATGGAATGAGAACGTGGCAGAGATAAGTGATTTAGCGCAGCTAAGAACAGGTATAGATGAATGCGATGCGCAACTGGTTGCCTTACTTGCAAAACGCAATGGTATTACCCAACAAATAGGCGCAATAAAACAACAAACTGGCGCGCCATTACATGCACCCGATCGAGAAGCAGATTTATTAGCTGCACGACGTCAAGAGGCTATTAATCAAGGTGTAAACCCTGATTTAGTTGAAGACATTCTCAGACGCATGATGCGTGAAGCTTATCAAAATCAACAAGCCAAATTAGCGTGCGCCGATCCACAATTATCGCCAATTGTTATCGTTGGTGGTGAGGGAGCAATGGGGCAGTTATTTGCAAAACAATTTCAGCGTTCGGGTTACGAAGTCAAAATTTTAGATAAAGCGCAGCAATTGCAGGCAGCAGATATCCTAAAAGGTGCAAAACTGGTGATGATCAGTGTACCAATAAATGCCCTTGAAACCGTTGTTAATGCACTACCGAAACTGGATGATGATTGTTTGCTGGTTGATATTACATCAGTTAAACAAGCCCCATTAACGGTACTTAAAAAAGTACATAGTGGGCCAGTTGTTGGTTTACACCCAATGTTTGGGCCTGATATTTCTCATTGGGTGAAACAAACCGTGGTGGTGTGCGAAGGGCGCAGTCATAAAGTGGCGCAAGGGTTACTAAAGCAGCTACAAATATGGGGTTGTCAGTTGGTTGAACTTGATGCCAAAAAGCATGACGAAGCAATGCAAATTATCCAGGTTATGCGCCACTTAACTACCTTTGTGTACGGTCAGTTTTTAGCAAAACAGGGGCACACACTCGCCGAGTTAAGAAGTTGTTCATCACCTATTTATCAATTAGAGTTGATGATGGTTGGGCGTTTATTTGCGCAATCGCCAGAGTTATACACTGATATTATGTTAGCGCAATTTGATAATGTAGAAAGTTTATTAGCGCAGTATCAGTCGCTGTTTTCAGAGACGCTTGAAAAGCTAAAAGCAGGGGATAAGCCCGCATTAATTGATGCTTTTGCTGATGCAAAGTCTTATTTTTCAGATTCAACGGCGCACTTTTTAACCCAAAGCCGCAGTTTATTAAATAAAGCGAATGACGCGAAAGTACTCGATTAAAATTACTGAAAACAAAAAAGGGCCGATAGGCCCTTTTTTTGGTTAGCTTTCTACGCTAACAGCTTGCAAAGACTCGCTTTGGTAGCAACCGAGAACGCGCACGTATTGAGTGTGCTGTTTAAGCTCTTCTAATGCATGCTTAACTTGGTTATCGATTAAGTTAGCCTCCAAGTCCACATAAAACACTTCTTCCCATGGGTTACCAGGCGTAGGTCGAGATTCTAGTTTCACTAAATTAATATTATGCTGTTTAAAAATCATTAACGCATCGGCAAGTGAACCAGCTTGTTGCTTGGTTGACATAATTAAGCTGGTTTTAGTCGGAATTTGTGTCGATACTTGCAGTGGTTTGCGGGCAACGACAATGAAGCGGCTGTGATTTTCTTTTTGGTTGGCAAGATTGGCCTTAATCACTTCAAGGCCTACATTTTTCCCTGCTTGCGCTGAGCCAATAGCGGCACTATTTGGCGTTTCCATAGCAGACTTGAGTGCGCTTGAGGTCGAGTCACAGGTTTCATGCTGAAGTTCACCAAGCCCTTGTAAAAAGCGGCTACATTGGGCAAAGGGTTGTGGGTGTGCAAATACCTTGGTTAATTGGCTTAGCTCGGTGCCTGGGGTTGCTAATAAGCAATGATCAACGCTATGAGTAACTTCACCGACAATAGAGACTTGTGCATGCTGCAGTAAATCAAATACTTCATTAATACTACCCGAACTCGTATTTTCAATAGGCAGTAAGCCAAAGTCGGCTTGACCTTTTTCTACTTTTCCGGTGATTTCCTCAAATGAGGTGCAACCAATTTCAACTAATTTACCCGGGCGACGGCTAAAATATTTATGACACGCAAGCTGACTATACGAGCCTTGACCGCCTAAATACGTTACGCGATGAGTTTCGCTCAGTGCATCGGGATTTAAATTCTTTTGTAGCATGGCTTGTTGATGCAACACAGAGTCTTCTAATATCGTTTGGAAAACATTGTTAACGTAGTAAGCGTCAAGTCCTAACGATTTGCCATAGCCTATGAGTTTTTCGAGTAAAGCCAGTTCACGGGCTTCATCACGAATGGGTTTATTATTTGCTATTTTATATTCAACGACGCCATGACTAATACGGCGTCGTTTTGCTAGCAAGACAAGTAAATCGTTGTCGATTTCATTTATGTCGTGCCTGAGAGTATCGAGTACATCGTTGCTCATTTGGTTTTCCTCATTCCAAAACATGTCACTGATTATGCAGTGAAAACAAAAAAGCCTCCCAGTTGGGAGGCTTTACTATTCGGTTGATTTTATCTCACAAACAGGGAAGCCTCTTCTACATAAAGAAGCTAAAAAAAGAAAAAAAGGTGTGTGAGTAATTTATATTCATACCCTTAATGTATGAAGTGTAACCCCCAATGTCAACAAGCACTTACAGGAAATCGGCTTTTTACCCGATATATAGACAAAACACGTTGTTTTTAGAAAACTTCATAAATAATTTATAATTCTGATTTAAGTTCTGGTATATTTCTATTACTTGCAAAAATAATAATTATAAATAAGGTTGGCTTTTTGTGTATCGACGCCCTCCATCTCGATTTGGCATAAACTCACTCAGTGTAAAGTTATCATTGTTGATCTCTGGCATCTGTTTAGTGGCAGGCATTTGCGCGGCTGCATTAATGCTCAAGTCAGAAGAAAAACAGCTTGTCTTTGAAGAGCATGAGGTATTAAAGCAATCAAATGAATTATTAATAAAACAATTTAACAACTTGATAGCGACCAAAGTTAAAATAGCAGAGCAAGCTAATATTGTTGTTAGCGAGCAGTTATTTGAAGGGCAGCTGTCATTTAAAAATAATAATACACCCACAATGCAGCTGACCAATGATGGCTCAGTGCGCAGTGCATCAGCAGATGGCCTATCTGCCGCATTTATCCCTCAAACTGCATATTCTCCTTTTTATAAACAGCTAATTGCTGACTCAGAATCGCTTTGGAAAGTTATTTCTCCGACGTTAATCCAAGACTTTTATAATTTTTATCTTATAACTAAAGATAACTTTATTCGTGTTGCACCACCTAATTGGGCGCTTAATGTGCCCGGAAATTACACATTCAACCAAAGTGAGAGCTTTAATTATGCCAAATCGTTAACTAACCCACAGCGTGATCCGCTTTGGTCGCGGGTTTACTACGATAATGTATGGAATAAATGGGTAGTGAGTTTAATTGTTCCTATTTATAAAGATGATGAATTTTTAGGTGTCACGGGGAGTGATATTTCACTCGAGTCCTTAGTATCGCAATTACCCGTGGGTGGAAAAGAAAAGCACCTTGTCGTATTTGATGAGCAAGGGCAATTATTAGCGCACCCAAATTTAGGCTCTGATAGTTATACAAAATACGGTGAGGCAGGTAAAAAGCTACTACCAGAAGATTTTATTTCCCCTGAACTAAAGCGCGTTATTGATAACGCAGGGCAAATTCAATTGCCAGAATATGCCGATTCGTTTTCATTAAATGATGAAGATTACATTATCAACATTCATAAGGTGGCAGGTGTAAACTGGTATGTAGGTGTTTATAAAAAGCGCTCTTCAACGTTATCGGCACTTAAAGATTTAAAGCTTAAGTTTTTTGGCTTATTTATTCTGTATGCCATTTTAGTTGCTTTATTATTACACCAAGCACTCTACCAATTAGTATTAAGACGCTTACATTCATTGGTTTATGCAGTTACTAATTTTGGTAAAGGCCAGTTAGAAATTGATTTTCCAAAAGAAAATAAAGATGAAATTGGTACGCTTAATGGTTCATTCAAAGACATGACCATTGAAATTCGTAAACTCATTGATGGCTTAAATCAGCGTATAATAGAAAAAGAAATCGCAGAAAAAGCAGCAAACCGTTTGTCTAAAGCGGTTGCGTTCTCGGGGACGGGGGTGGTGATCACCGATGAAAATTTTGTCATTGAATATGTGAATCCAAAAATGTTGGAGATGACAGACTTTGCCGAAAATGACTTCTTGCGCCAGCCATTACTGACAATTATTGCTAATGAAATGACCATGTTGGTTGAAGATATTGATCTTGATTTACGCAACCGTAATTATTGGCGAGGAGATACGCTTATTGAAGCGCAAAATAAGCCGCCATTATGGGTATCGCTAAGTGTGTCACCAATTCGAGAAGACGGTGGTAAAATCACCAGTTACGTGGCATCAGCGCAAGATATTTCGTTTGTGAAAGAAAGCCAACGAAAAATGGAACAGCTCGCTTACTTCGACACATTAACCGGACTTGCTAATCGTACATTCTTTAGGATGCAACTTAGAAAATCCATGGCGCTTGCTGAAAGAGGGCGTTACTCGTTTGCTTTATTTTATTTTGACCTTGATGAATTTAAACGTATTAATGACACTTTAGGCCATGATGCGGGCGATCAGCTATTGGTTGAAGTGGCAACACGCTTAAAACAGCGTTTACGTGCGGAAGATACCATAGCCCGTTTAGGGGGGGATGAGTTTGCTGTTCTACTTAGTGGCATTGAGCACCAAGAAGAAGCATCTGAAGTCGCTGATACAATACAAAAAACGTTAAATCAGCCAATAAAACTTGGCAGCAATGAAGTGATTGTTAGTGCAAGTATTGGTATTACCTTAGCGCCATTTGATAGCCTAGAAGAAGATCAGTTATTAAAGCATGCCGATTTAGCTATGTATGAAGCAAAAGCCAAAGGGCGTAATACTTTCCACTTTTATAGCCAAGATCTTAATGCGGCAGCTAATGAACGATTATTCCTTGAAAATGAGTTGCGCCATGCGATTAAAGAAAAGCAACTCACGCTGCATTACCAGCCACAGGTTGATTGTCGCGATAACAGCGTGGTGGGATATGAAGCATTGCTTCGTTGGTTCCATCCTACACAAGGGTTTATTCCTCCGACTAAGTTTATTCCCATAGCCGAGGCAACCGGTTTAATTGTGGAGCTTGGTCAATGGGTGCTACAACAAGCCTGTGAGTTTACTAAGCGACTAGAGCAACAAGATAGAGCAAGTAATATGTCGATTAACCTGTCAGCAAGACAGTTTAAAGACGCAAGCTTAGTACCTATGCTGAAAAAGATAATTATAGAGACACAAATTAACGCAAAAAGTCTGCATCTTGAACTAACCGAGAGCATGCTGATGGGTAACGTTGAGGCGGCTATTGAACAGTTGCATCAACTTAAAAAATTGGGTATCTCAATTTCTATTGACGATTTTGGTACGGGTTACTCTTCGCTGAGTTACCTTAAGCGTTTCCCCGTCGATATTCTTAAAATTGATCGCTCGTTTGTCAAAGATATCCCTGAGGATGACAACGACATGGAGATCACTGCGGCCATTATCGCTATGGCACAAAAGCTGAAGCTTGATGTGGTTGCTGAAGGGGTTGAAACAATCGAGCAAGTTGAGTTTTTACAAAACAATAATTGTTTTATTGTGCAAGGGTATTATTTTAGCAAGCCAGTGGCTGAAGATGATATCCCCGCATTATTTGATCAACTAGCTGCGCTAAAAATTATTGAATAAGTAAAAAGTTGCGGGTTAACCACCCGCAATTTTTACTTTAAATTTTAACCCTTCTAAAATAGCTTTTAGTTTGTCGCGGTCATCACCTTGTACTTCGATAACCCCTTCTTTTACTGCGCCGCCTTGGCCCATCTTACTTTTTATTGTTTTAGCTAACTTTTTCAAATCATGCTGTTGTGGATCAAGACCAACAACCAGCATTACACCTTTGCCTTTTCGGCCTTTGGTTTGACGCTCTATGCGAATAGAGCCATCTTTAAATAGTTTTACATCCAGTTCTTTTTCTGGCTTTGGCTGGTCAATTCGCCCCGTTGCTGTTGAATACACTAAGTGACTATCACTCATAATTAACCTACTTAAGATTGAATATAATAATGCGGTAAATAATAACAAATTTGCGACGCAAAGACGTAATTTTTACGCCTCGATTCATTTTTATAAAGTTATAAGCTTAACAATATTGACCTCATTAGGCTTATTAAAAATGCACATAAGTATTTTTAAAAACCATTTTAAATTGGCTAGCACTATAAAAATATCCATGCTACTATTTCGGCATTATAGATGTATGGACGTCCAAATGCTTAATTCTTACTTAGAGCACGCTCAGCTTAATATTGAGCAACAGTTAATTCACGCTGAGCTAGAAAAGCTCGAGCAATATCTAAATAATAATGCTGCACCAGCGGTGCGTTGGGAGTATCAAATTCCTGAGCTAGGTGAAGGAGGGGCATGCAGCTTATTTGGTTACCTACAGGATGAGCCATTTAAACTAAGCGATTATGTTAGCCAAAGTACGCAAACAACTGAAAAGCTGGCGCAACTTCAGTTGATTGTTGACTACGTTATTGAAAATACGCAGCTTGATTGGTACGGCATTTATCAAAATACCGTCACCAATGAAGGTGAGCAGCTATTAAAGCTGGCTTATTTTGGTGCCCCGAGTCGTCCTTTGTTTCCGCTGACCGATGAATTTGCAATGGGCAGTAATAACGTTCAAGTAGCGCTTAGCGGTAAAGGACGCGTAATTAATAATGTTGAACAATATATAGCAGCAGGCGGTGAGTATTATACCTGCGATCCGAAGGTAAAAGCAGAAGCCTGTTTACCGTTATTTAATGCACATCAGCAGTGTGTAGGTATTGTTGATGGTGAAGCCTTCAATACTGAGTTTTTTGATAAAGCGACGCTCGCGTTATTAATTGCGTGCTGCATTAAAATTCCTCACTTTTTAGTGTAAATAACACTAGTCAATCTAGTGAGTTTTTATGTTAAGCTTAGCGCAACAGCTAACCCCTAAATAACGAAGAGATAGTCAATGTTCTCAGTATTAAAACCATTACCAACAGACCCTATTCTTGGCCTTATGGCGGCCTATAAGCAAGATACTAACCCAAATAAGATTGACTTAGGGGTTGGTGTATATAAAGACGAGCAGGGGAATACCCCGGTATTAAAGTCAGTAAAAAAAGCAGAAGCATTTCGTTTAGAAAATGAAATGAGCAAATCTTACATTGGTCTTGCTGGTAATTTAGATTACTGTCAACAAATGGAAAATCTTCTACTAGGTGAACACCCAGCATTATTAGCTAATCGCGTACGCACAGCACAAGCTCCTGGCGGTACTGGTGCACTTCGTGTTGCTGCAGAATTCATTGTACGTTGTAATCCAGGCGCCACTGTATGGGTAACCAACCCGACGTGGGCAAACCACATTAGCTTATTTGAAGCTGCAGGCTTAACGGTAAAAGAATACCCATATTACGATTACGAAAACAAAGATCTATTGTTTGATGAAATGGTTGAAACCTTAACACAGGTGCCTAAAGGCGATGTAGTGCTGCTACATGCATGTTGTCATAACCCAAGTGGTATGGATTTAAACGAAACACAATGGAACACCATTGCAGAACTTGCAAAAGATGTGGGCTTTACACCATTAATTGATATTGCATACCAAGGTTTCGGTTCTTCTTTAGAAGAAGATGCAAATGGTCTGCGTATTTTAGCCAATGCGGTTGAAGAGTTGATCATTTGTTCATCATGTTCTAAAAACTTCGGCTTATACCGTGAGCGTATCGGTGCCTGTTCAATCATTGCAAAAGACAGTGCAACAGCTGATATTTCAAACTCGGTGTTATTAAGTGTGGTACGTAGCATTTATTCTATGCCGCCAGCGCATGGTGCAGACATCGTAAACACTATTTTAAGCAGCACAGAGTTAACGCAGCTATGGCACAGTGAACTTGATGAAATGCGTAACCGTATTAATGGGTTACGTAGTTTAATTAAAGACAGCCTGGCAGCGAAAGACATTGCTCAAGACTTCTCGTTTATTGACCGCCAACACGGTATGTTCTCTTTCTTAGGTATTAATAAAGAGCAAATCGAGCGCTTGCAAAAAGAATACGGTATTTACATTGTCGGTTCTAGCCGTGTTAATGTAGCAGGTATTAGCCAAGCAAATATCAACTACTTTGCTAACGCAGTTGCTGATGTTTGTAAGTAATCAGTAAGCAGCTTTGGCTTTTAAATAATAAAAAAACCGCACACTCGTTGCGGTTTTTTATTGTTTCTATAATGGCTTAAAGCCAGCGAATAGCACCTGAAATACGTTCATTATACATATCAACTGGTGAGCCAAGGCTTGCAATTAGCACGGTATCAGCCTGTTTGCCACGATTTATATGGCCAGCATAGCGAGAGTCATTAAAATCATCAGAGCCAATTTCAAAGATTTGATTATCGCTTGGCACAATAAACACGGTCATAGGCCCAAAGTCAGACTCAAACACTAAATGAATACCTTTCTCACCTTGAAAATCGCAAAAGTTAACATAAGTCACTTTGCCAGGTAAATCACTAATATGGCCGCCAAGTAAAGCCAGCTTTTCATTGACAGTTTGGATGCTAATTTGTTGAGTTTTATTTAACGCATAAATTTCATGGTAAACATGGGCTAGTGCATGCTCACCAGCCGTTTGATTAATACTTTGTTCTTCGCTAAACATAAACGCACTAACTGCAATCACAAACGAAGCTGCCAAAGCCAAATGCATTCGGTCGAACTTAAACCATGAGCGTGCACTAACCACGTTATCCTTTTGCTCAAGTTCATCTGTTCTAGCTTTTTCTTTTAACGAGGTGTTTAAAATAATTCGTTCAGCAAGATTGTCAGGTACAGTAATATCAAGCGCGTCGTCGAGTTGTTTATCGAATGCTTTGCTTTCATTTAAAAATTGTTGCCTGTCGGCACTGCTGTTCGCAAATTCCTGAAGTTCTTTGTCTAGCTCGTTTGGCTGCGCAATTGTGCGGCGACGAAACTCAAGTTCATCCATTATTTTGATGCTCCTTTAAGTTGATCATCATCACGGCTTAATGCCTCTTTAAGTTGATTTTTTGCTCGAAATAAACGCGTCATAACCGTATTTTTATTTAAGTTAAGTATGTCTGCAATTTCATCTCCAGTGCAGCCCATAACCACCTGTAACAACAGCGGCTCCTTGTACTCATCAGCCAATAATGAAATTTGCCGCTGGATAACAGTTTGCTCCATTGCTGTATCTAAGCTATGGCTGGTTTGATCCACTAGTGTGTCGTTATCTACATCACTGTAATCAAACTGTTTGCGCTCAAAGCGTCTGGCATTCTCACGCCTTAAAATGGTCAGCAACCATGGCTTAGCTGCTTTTTGGTCGAGTAACGAATCAAGCGAGCGCCATGCACGCAAAAAGGTTTCTTGCACTAAGTCATCAGCAATAGTCGGATCGTTACATAACCAGTAAGCAAAGCGATAGAGTTCCTTATGATAAACATGAACCAAGGCTTCATAGCGTTGTTGTTTTTCAGCCATATTAATTAAGACCCGATCATTCGATTTTTTATTTCCAAACATAAGCACTTTTTAATTAAAATTATTATAGGCCAAAAAAGTAACTAAGATTCTTATTAAGAATATAGCTCTTTTAACGCAGATGATGACTTAGCTGTGTGCGATTGATGTTTTTTTAATAAACTAACAATCGCTTCTAAATCAGTGCTAGCCGATTGGTTACCGTACAACTGTGCTTGTAAATTATTTACCTGCGCAGTGAACTGCGAGTTGTTTATCATAGCGCATAAATGGGTGAGAGCTCCTACCTTTTTATCTGTTCGAGTTAGCGCGTATAGATTAAGTGCATCGTAAAATGCTTTATTATCATGGCTTTTAGCAAGTATTTGCAGTGTTTTTAAATCTGCTTGCTGATTGCCTCTATGATTTGCTTGCGTCGTTTGTTGCACTTCTTTAGCTGAGCGTTTCATAAAGTAAAGAACCAGGGTCACAATCCATAATATGTAACCTAATACGGCTACAATAATAAGCCATAGAGGCGTACTAGTGTGGCGTTGCACGCTGAGCGCTTGCTGCGTTGGCTCTGCATCCGTGTTGTTTAAAGTACTTTCAACGGGTGTATTTAGTGAGTTTGCTGGCGCTGTGGTACTTGGTGTTACCGTAATTGTGCGCTCTGGTAAAGTTGCGTAACTAATTCGGTTCATTTTGGTGTTATACCAAGGCAGGGTAATTTCAGGCAATGTATAAGTGCCTGGTGTTTGTGGTAGTAGCGCAAATGAGGCGCTTTGCTGTGATACCACTCGACCATCGCGTACTGCATTATTAGTCTCTTTTTCATCTGGGTAGCTGCGAATACCATCTATAGTAGGCATATCAATTTCGGGTAGTTGCTCCTTAGTAACCCCTAATGCGGTAAGCATAATAGTGCGTGTTATTGGCGTGCCGGCCTCAACAGTATTATCGTCTGGTTGCCATTGCTCGGTTAGACTTACTAATTCACTGGGTAACCAATCACCTTGATAATTCTCAGGGATGGGTTTGATTTCAATCTGTTGTTCATCGCCAAGTGCCGACACCTCTAGTTGGCGATAGTTTTGTTGAACACGCCCTTGAAAAACCGGTGCTTCAATGGTGTATGCACCACTTTTTTGCGGCTGAATTAAATAATTACGGGTGATCACTAAATAACGTTTACCGTTAACCAGTTCATAATCTTCACTTTGCTTACCTAGCTGGGTGAGTTGAGCATCTACCATGCTTGGCGTGCTTAAGCTGCCATCAAGTAGCTCTTTAGCTAAGTAAAGTTTAATGGTGTAAACGCCAGCCTCTTGCACAAATAAGCTGTTATTTGTAAGCGAGCTTTTTAAAAATATATCATCATTTTTGCCCGCATCGCTGCTTCGCTCTTTAACCGACAAGTTTATCGGTTGAGAGCTGAGCCCTGCAACACTAAAAGAAGGAATTGTGTATTCGCCGGCTTTGCGAGTCATTAACTTAACAGACCACGATGTTTGTTTTTTAATGCTGCCGTTAATAATGTTGGTGCGGCTACTTAAGCTCATAGGGCCGACTACGAAATCCTTTAACAGCGCTGAAGTATCGGGTTGTTGCCCTTTGATTGAATCATCAACGCTAATATTGAGCATAAAAAACTCACCTGCCAGTACCGGGTTTTTATCTACGCTTGCCTCTAATGAAGTGGCGGCCATTAATGGCATGGCAGTTAATAGCAATAAACAGCAAAATAATCGCATTACCATGATTTTTCTACTCCTGTTGGACGGCGTTGATATTGTCTTTTTTGGGCTTCTAATTGCATTTTGTTTCTTAATAAAATAGCGGGATCGTCGGGCACTTTTCTTAGTAACTGATTTAGTTGCTGTGCTTTCTCTTTTTCTTCATTAGTGAGTTCAGCCGCCTGTGCTTGCATAGCTTGTTGTTGTGCTTGCTGCTTTTGCTCATCAGATGGCGGTTGCTCATTCATTTGATTGGGTTGACTCTGTTGCTCGTCTTGCTGAGGCTTACTATCGTCGTCTTTGTTCTCGTCTTGTTGGTTTTGTGATTGAGCTTGCATGTCAGGCTGATTTTGTTCATCTGACTGCTCACCAGATTGGCTTTGTTGATCTTTTGATTGCTCCGAGGGCTCACCCGATTGCTCCGAGGGCTCACCCGATTGCTGCTCTTCACTGTTTTGACTGTTATCTTCGCTTTTATCTGCGTTATTTTTATCGCCATTTTTTTGCTGATCTTGTTTTGATTTATCTGCATCATCTTGACTTTGATCATCTTGATTTTGCGAATCATTACCTTGTTGGTTTTCTTGGTCTTGCTGTTGCTTAAGTAACTGCTCAACTAACGCTTGGTTATCGGCTGCTTGGGTAAAATCAGACTGCAGTGATTGCGCTTGTTTGTAAGCGTTTATAGCAGCCTCTAATTGTCCGGCTTTAGCCAGTGCATTACCGTAATTGTAATAACCAGTAGCTGATTTATCTTGACTAAATTCGTTCAGAGCGCCTTCAAACTGACCTTGCTGATAAAGTGCAGCGCCTTTGAGAGCGTTGGACTTCGCTTGCGCTGCTTGTTGGTACTCTTGGTTGTTGTAAGCTTCTAATGCACGCTGATCGGTATTTTTAAATAGCGTTGGCAAATCTACTGCATGGGCATTTTGCTGAGGTATAAAGCTTAGCAATAGCACCGCGCCAATAAACGCAGAGCGCCTAAATAAGTATAGAGCTAAGGGCAGTAAAATAAGCAAGCCATAAATGCCAACATCGATTCGCCACAAGGCTAAATTTGGTTTTTCACTTTTTAGTATTTCACTGTTTGCTTGCGGTGAAAAAATGGCAATATCGCTATTACTTGGCTGATAATTAGCGTATTGGCCGCCACTATTCTTTGCTAGTCCTTTGAGTAAAGAACCATTGAGTGTAGGCACTACAATTTGGCCGTAATTATCTTTTAAAAATCCGCCTTCAGGTAACTTTATTGGTGCACCTTGCTCAGTGCCAATACCGTAAATATTAAGTCGATACTGGCTACTGTTAGTAAAGCCACTTATATCACTTTGCTGTTGTTGTTCAATACCATCGGTGATCAAAATAATATCACCATCTAGGTAGCCTGCTTGAGTGAGCAGCTCTTGCGCCATGTCTAAACCTGCCAGCACGTTGGAGCCTTTATCAGGCATAATTTCAGGGCTCAAACTAGGAATAAGATTAGCAAGGGTGGTTGCATCATTGGTCAGTGGAGAAATGGTATAGGCAGTGCCTGCGTAGGCTACTAATGCAGTATCACCTTCTTTAAATAACTCAATCATATCGAGGGCTTTAAAGCGAGATTGCATTAATCGATTAGGAGCAATGTCGGTGCTATACATAGAGTACGACATATCCATTACAATAACGCGGGCACTTTTGCTTTGAAATACAGGGACTTGTTTTTCCTCAAAACTTGGGCCTGCACTAAATATAATGGCTAAACTGCAAAATAACGCAACTAGCCACAGCGGCTGACGAGCTTGATTGTTTGCTTCACTCATAACAAATTGTGCTAAATGTGGCGCAATAAGTGGCGCCGATTGGGCTTTTTTCTTTTTAAGCATGGCAATAAAAAACAGCCCTAGCGCAGGGAGTAGCAGCCATAAAATAGCGGGGCGAATAAACTCAAAATCCATTAGCTTGGCTCCTTCAATGCACGTACTGTTTTTAAAAATGCCATTGCACTTATTAATAGAATGGCCAGTAATAACGGATAATAAAACAAGGCTGTTTGCGGGCGAAAGGTCTGCTCATCGGCACTAATTGGCTCGAGTTTATCAAGCTCTGCATAGATTTGTTGCAACCCAGCGACATCTTTGGCTCTAAAGTACAGACCCCCTGTTTGTTCGGCAATATTTTTCAGTAAACTCTCATCTAAATTGCTGCCCCCAGAGCCCATATTAAATAAACTAAAGCCACGAGGGTTATCTGAGCCGACTCCGATGGTGTACACTTTTATGCCTTCTTCACGAGCTAGTAATAGGGCATCTTCGGGGTCAAGGTTTCCTGCGGTGTTTTGTCCATCTGTTAGTAACACCACAATACGATTACTTTCTTTTTTACTAGCAAAGCGTTTAACCGATAAACCTAAAGCGTCACCAATAGCCGTGGCACGTCCTACTAGGCCAATTTGTGCTTCAGTAAGCATTTTGCTGACGGTTTTTACATCACGGGTGAGAGGTGTTTGCAAAAACGCGGTATCACCAAACAATATTAGCCCAAGTCTGTCGCCTTGACGCTGCTCTATAAAATCGCTAAGCACTGCTTTAACCATAGTTAAACGGTCAACATATTGGCCATTATAAGCCATGTCTTGTTCTGTCATTGAGCCCGATAAATCCACAGCGAGCATAATGTCGCGACCTTCATTAGGCAGCGATATAGGCTCATCTAACCAAGTAGGGTTAGCCGATGCTGTTACTAATAATGCCCATAGCAACCATTCAAGAGTGTTTAACTTACGTGCACTGGGCTCTACATGTTGATTATTTAAATTATGCGATGCAAAACTTGGGATGCGTAAACGTGTCGTTGCATTACTTGCTGCGGGTTTTAATAGCAGTAACGTTAAAGGAAGCGGCAATAATAAAAACAGCCATGGCCAGCTAAATTCAAACATGCAGTGGCTCCTTTAGCTTAAATTGTTTAATAGCTTGGCGAAACTTATCACTGAGTGCCGGTGGTGTTTGTGCTGTGCTATATAGGCCTGAAATTTCATCTTCATTAAAACGAATTGCAGCAAGTTGACTTAGGGTTTTACACCACTTAGCTGTGGATTGCGCTGCTAAGCGTGGATCGTAATAGGTGATCACCAAACGCTTTAAAATAATATGCAATTGCTGCGCTGATTGTTGTTGATTTGCTAATTTAATCGCCTTACGTTTTGGTTTTTTAAATTGATAGTTTTTGTACATAATTATAATTAAGCCACACACTAAGCACAGTGCAATGCTAATAACTACCCACCAAGCAGGGGCTAACGGCCACCAGTCAACGTGAGAGGGAGCAATAATATCGTGAAGGCCATCAAGTGGAGAGGTTTGCATGATTTATCTTCTCACTAATTGCAGTTCCAGCGCAGTGGCTGCATCGAATGATAATAGGTTAAGCCCAGATTTTGTTAAACGATTAATACGCGCGCTAAATGCTTGCTCGGCATTTTTGGCAAATCGTTCTCTAAAACTGTTATCCATCAAAGGGAGGGCAAACTGCTGATTATTAGCACTTACCGTAACCGCTTGTTGGAAAGCAGGTAACTTATGCTCGAAGGGGTCGCTAATATGGCAGCCTATTAACTCACAGTGCCGCGCAAGTAATTCGAGTTGTTTAAAGCTGGCGTCATCTAAGGCGTTAAAATCGGATACGATATAAACCAAACTACCGGGTTTAGCTAAGTGATTTAAACGCTTAAGGTTGTCACTAAAGTTATTACTGGCAGGTTTATCAATATTTTCAAGTGCCTGCTGATGGGCGTCGCATAAATTATGACACAGCTTTAACACGGCCTTTTCACGGGCACTAGGTTTAAGCTCTAAATGCGAGTGCTGATTAAACACAATACCGCCAATTCTATCGCCACGTTGGCAAGCAGACCATGCAACTAAGGCGCTAATATGTGCAGCTTGCACCGACTTTAATAATAATTGAGAGCCAAATAACATGGAGTTTGAAAAGTCGGTAAATACAAATACCGGGCGTTCTTTTTCTTCTTGAAAAAGTTTGGTGTGGGTTTCACCGGTACGAGCCGTGACCCGCCAATCAATAGAGCGTATGTCATCACCGTGTTGGTAATGGCGCACTTCGGCAAACTCCATGCCACGGCCTTTATGCGGCGCCAGATATTGCCCCGCTAAGGTATTTTTTATTCTAACTTTAGGTGCCAGCTCAAGCAGTTGCGCTTTTGCTTTATAATACATCAGCTCTTTAAGCGATAAATTAACACCATGGCTATGACTTAATTTAAGCCATGCCTGAGAATCAAAGTGTGTTTGCATAACTTAAGGTACAGCAACTAGTTCAACAATACGGCTAATAACCTGATCTTTTGTAATACCATCGGCCTGTGCTTCGTAACTTAAAATAATACGATGGCGTAATACATTATGTACCACAGCTTGAATATCGTCAGGCGATACAAAATCACGACCACTTAACCACGCATGAGCGCGGGCACATTTATCTAAAGCAATCGTGGCACGTGGGCTGGCGCCGTATTCAATCCAGCGGCCAAGTTGCTCATCTAAGTTTGCGCCTTCTCGAGTAGCAATAATCAACTGAACTAAGTATTGCTCTAGTGGCTCTGCTAAATACAGACCCAAAATCGCTTTTCTAGCGGCAAACAGCTCTGCTTGCGAAATTTGCTCAAGCACTGGGGCTTCATCATTAAGTGCTTCACCACGGGTTAGGCGTAAAATATCAAGTTCGTGCTCAGCCCCTGGATAATTAATACTTAAATGTAATAAAAAACGGTCTAATTGCGCCTCAGGTAGTGGGTAGGTCCCTTCTTGCTCAAGCGGATTTTGTGTTGCCATCACTAAAAACAGGTCACTAAGTGGATACGTATTTTTGCCCACAGTAACTTGGCGCTCGGCCATTGCTTCTAATAAAGCTGACTGTACTTTTGCTGGTGCTCGGTTTATTTCATCCGCTAATATGAGGTTATGAAATAAAGGGCCTTTTTCAAACACAAACTCACTGGTTTGTTGACGATAAATATCAGTGCCGGTTACATCGGCAGGTAATAAGTCTGGGGTAAACTGAACACGCTGAAACGAGCCTTCAATACCTTTTGCTAAAGCATTAACCGCTCGCGTTTTTGCAAGCCCCGGAGGGCCTTCAACAAGTAAATGACCATCGGCTAATATAGCAATTAAGAGTGCTTGAGTGAGCGCTGGCTGGCCAATAATTTGGGTGTCTAAATACGTTTTTAAGTTTGAAAATGCGTTAGCTGCCATAATAAGTGGACTGTCCTCGTCAGCTTAAATAATACCTAAAGTGGTTAGGTAACAAATACTGAGCTAGTTATAAGGTTTATAAGTGGATAACTCAAGAGTTAGACTGATTTTTTGAAAATAGTTCGTTATTTTTTAACGCTTTTTAGCCTAACACAAAACTTTGTAAAACCTGCTAAAAAAGCCTATTGTATTACCCTTACACAATGTATGTAGTGATTTACAATGGCGCTTTATGATTAATTTACGTTTATCTATTGGCTTTATCACACGGGTTGTTTAGAATCGAGGAAAACATACAGGTCTGACCTGTCAGCGGGAGAGAATAATAAATGTCTGAGCAAAACATACTTAAAACACCAAAAGGCGACCGTATTGCCATTGTAAGCGGCCTACGTACTCCTTTTGCTAAGCAAGCAACTGCGTTTCACCATGTACCAGCATTGGATATGGGTAAGCTAGTAGTTAATGAAATGCTTGAGCGATTAAATTTCGACAAGTCAGAAATCGATCAACTGGTTTTTGGTCAAGTAGTACAAATGCCAGAAGCGCCAAATATTGCACGTGAAATTGTATTAGGTACAGGTATGCCAGTTGGCGTTGATGCATATTCAGTGTCACGTGCGTGTGCAACTAGCTTTCAAGCAATTGCAAATGTTGCCGAATCTATTATGGCAGGCTCTGTAAACGTGGGTATTGCTGGTGGTGCCGATTCATCGTCTGTATTGCCAATTGGTGTAAGTAAAAAATTAGCCGGCAGTTTAGTCGATTTAAACAAAGCCCGTACGCTTGGTCAGCGTTTAAAAATATTCTCAAAACTACGTTTAAAAGATTTATTACCAGTACCGCCAGCGGTTGCTGAGTACTCAACGGGTTTATCAATGGGACAAACAGCTGAGCAAATGGCTAAAACCCATAATATTAGCCGTGAAGATCAAGATGCTTTAGCACATCGTTCTCACTCATTAGCAACTCAAGCTTGGGCCGATGGCAAGTTAAAAGATGAAGTAATGACGGCGCACTTACCGCCTTATAAAAGCTTTATTGAAGAAGATAACAATATTCGTAAAAACTCAACGGTTGAAGGTTATGCCAAGCTTAAACCTGTATTTGATCGTCAGCACGGCTCTGTGACTGCCGCTAATGCAACCCCATTAACCGATGGCGCAGCTGCAGTGTTAATGATGAGCGAAAGCAAAGCCAAAGCATTGGGTTACGAAATATTAGGCTACGTACGCAGTTTTGCGTTTTCAGCCATAGGCGTAGAAAAAGACATGCTAATGGGGCCTGCCCACTCAACGCCAATCGCGCTTGATAGAGCAGGTATTACGTTAGCTGATTTAGACCTTATAGAAATGCATGAAGCGTTTGCATCGCAAACCTTAGCGAATATGAAAATGTTTGCTTCAGATAAATTTGCACAAGAGCACTTAGGGCGTAATAAAGCCATAGGTGAAATTAACATGGATAAGTTTAACGTTAACGGCGGTTCACTCGCTTATGGTCACCCATTTGCGGCAACCGGCGCGCGTTTAATTACACAAAGCTTATACGAGCTTAAGCGTCGTGGCGGTGGTTTAGCGTTAACGACTGCCTGTGCTGCGGGTGGTTTAGGTGCAGCCTTTGTATTGGAGAGTGCGTAATGACAGATTCAGTATTTAATTTAACGGTTGATGATAACAAAATAGCCGTGGTAACCATTGATGTGCCGGGTGAAAAAATGAATACCCTGCGTGACAGCTTTGCTGATGATTTAAAAGCATTATTAGCACAAGCTAAAGAGCATGCAGTGAAAGGTATGGTATTTATTAGCGGCAAAAGTGATAACTTCATTGCCGGTGCTGATGTGAAAATGCTAGACAGCGTTGAAAAACGCGAAGATGCATTAGCTATCAGCGAATTATGCCATCAAGCATTTTTTGATATGAAAAAACTACCGTATACCACGGTTAGTGCTATTCACGGTGCTGCTTTAGGTGGTGGTTTAGAGTTTGCTTTAGCATGTGATTATCGCGTTGGTACAGATAGCGATTTAACTAAAATTGGTTTACCAGAAGTACAACTAGGTTTATTGCCTGGCGGTGGTGGTACACAACGCTTAACTAAAATTGTGGGTATTCAAAAAGCCCTTGAGTGGATGCTAACTGGTAAGCAAATTCGTCCAAAACAAGCTAAAAAAGCCGGTGTATTGGATGATTGTGTTCCACAAAGCGTACTGCTAAAAGTGGCCAAAGAGTTTGCTGCGAAGAAAAAGCCACAAGCTAAAGAGCCTAAACTTGATAAGGTCAGCAAGTTATTAGAATCAAACCCGTTTGGTCGTAACTTTATCTTTAAAAAAGCTAAAGAAAACGTACTTAAAAAAACTGGTGGCCATTACCCTGCGCCGCTTGCGATTATTAAAGCGGTTCGTGCAAGCGTAGAGCTTGATGAAATGAAAGCGTATAAAACCGAAGCCGAAGGCTTTGCTACGTTAGTAATGAGTGATGAGTCTAAAGCACTTCGCGGTATTTTCTTTGCAACCACTGAAATGAAAAAAGAATGGCGCAACGATGACGCACCTGCGATTAGTAAAACTGCTGTGTTAGGTGGCGGATTAATGGGCGCAGGTATTGCCCATGTAAGTGCGGTTAAGGCTAAATTGCCGGTACGTATTAAAGATGTGGCAGAGCAGGGCATAAGTAATGCCATGAACTACACATACAAAATCTTAGATAAACGCCTTAAGCGCCGCATTATGTCAAAAGCCGATATGCAGTTAACCATGAACCGCATTACTGGCACTACGGATTACAGCGGCTTTAAGCACATAGATTTAGTTATAGAAGCGGTATTTGAAGATTTAGAGCTTAAGCAAGGTATGGTTGCTGATGTTGAGCAGCAATGCCAAGCTAATACTATTTTTGCAAGTAATACCTCGTCATTACCTATTTCGCAAATTGCAGCAAAAGCAGAACGCCCTGAAAATGTAATTGGTTTACATTACTTCTCGCCAGTAGAGAAAATGCCACTGGTAGAGATTATTCCTCACGAAGGCACGTCACAAGAAACCATTGCTCGTGTAGTTAATTTTGCACGTAAGCAAGGTAAAACGCCAATTGTGGTAAAAGATATGGCTGGTTTTTATGTAAACCGTATTTTAGCGCCATACCTTAATGAAGCGGCGAATTTAATGCTTGCTGGTGAGCCGATTGAAAAAATAGACGCGGCCTTAGTCGAGTTTGGTTTTCCTGTTGGACCGTTGGCACTGCTGGACGAAGTGGGTATTGATATTGGATCTAAAATTGCGCCAATTCTTGAAAAAGAATTGGGTGAGCGTTTTAAAGGACCCGATGCTTTCTCGCGCATGATTGATTCAAAACGTCTTGGTCGTAAAACAGGGCGCGGTTTTTATGAATACGACAAGAAAGGCAAAAAGGTCGATGAGTCAGTCTATGAGCTACTAGGTGTAACCCCAGCCCCACGTTTAAATAAAAACGAGATTGCTAAGCGCTGTGTTTCACAAATGCTTAATGAAGCGGCTCGTTGTTTAGATGATGGTATTATCGCAAGCCCGCGTGATGGTGATATTGGTGCTATTTTTGGTATTGGTTTCCCACCGTTCTTAGGTGGCCCGTTTAGCTACATGGACAAATTAGGTGCGAGTAAAATAAGCTCTGATATGTCTACATTGGCTAACAGCAATGCCATTTTTGCACCCTGCGAGACTTTGCTTGAAATGGCTGAGAAAGGCGATAAGTTTTATAGTAAAGCAGAACAACAAGACTAATTATTTAATTTTAAAGTAAAAAAGCCGCATTAGCGGCTTTTTTTATGTTTGCTGTAAGTGTTATAGCAAATCGGCAATGGCCTGTTTGTCTTTATCTGGCATGTTGTCGACCACCAAATTGAATGAATTATCAATCATTCGCTCAATTTCACCTTGTGGCACTGAGCCATCTAAAATCACGGTATTCCAAAGGCGTTTATTCATGTGATAGCCTGGAATCACCGAAGGGAAAATATCACGTAATGACTGCGCTTCATCAGGATCGCACTTTAAGTTTAGCCACCAGATCGGTTCGCCATTTTCATCGGTTTCACCCTCATTGCTTAGTGCAAGGGTGGCGAACATCTTATGGTTTACTTTATATACATCAACATCTTTAGCAAAAGGTTGCGTTAGTTTAACTAACGGTTTGTTCATTAAATACGTATGTACAGTTTGTTGGTTCATGAGCCATTCCTTGAGGTCATAATCGATAACTTAACCATAGCAGCTTTTTACTACTAGATAACACGTGTTTCGGTCTAAATTACAGATTTCTAAGTTAATACGATTGCAAGAGGGTAATGGTATCACTTTATTGTTGAACAATATCCGTTTCGTGGTATGTTTCTCGCAATCAAAAAAACAATAGGAATTCACCCATGCCAAAGGCAAGTGATGTTAAAAAAGGGACGGCTATTGATTTTAATGGCCGTGTATTAGTAGTAAAAGATATCGTACGCTCAGTACCACAAGGTCGTGCTGGTGGTAGTTTATACCGTATGCGTTTATACGATGTAGTAACGGGTAGTAAAGTTGACGAAACATTTAAAGACAGCGATATGCTTAACCTTGCTGATTTAACCCGTCGTGAAGCGATGCTGTCGTACATTGATGGCGATGAGTATGTCTTTATGGATAATGAAGATTACACGCCTTACAACTTGGCTAAAGACGCCATAGCGGAAGAAATTCAGTTTGTTAATGAAGAAACCCAAGGTGTGCATGTTATTGTGATTGATGGCGCGCCGGTAGGGCTTGATCTTCCTTCAAGTGTTGAACTTGTTGTTGAAGAAACTGACCCTTCAATTAAGGGGGCTTCCGCTAGTGCTCGATCAAAGCCTGCACGCTTATCAACGGGCTTAACGATTCAAGTGCCAGAGCATATTTCAACCGGTGATCGCATCCGTATAAATACCGCTGAGCACAAGTTTATGGGTCGTGCTGACAAGTAAGCTGTAATGAGAATTGAGAGCCGAGCATGTTAGTTGCTCGGCTTTTTTGTGTCTGAGTAACGGGCAAAGAATGTGTTGCTTTAATTTTCGCCAGTTTGACGCTATTATACGCGCCTTAATTTTTAAGCAGTTTGGTGGCTACGGTGTTATTTATTTTACTCAGTGGTGTGTTTATCATACTTATGTATATTGAAACCATTAAAAAGGGTATGCCCGTTAAGCGCTGGCTATTTTTGGGGGGACTGTTGGGGCCTGCGGCTTGGTGTTTATTTAATCTGCATTATCGACGTGCCTTGATACGTAATATCGGCGTAAAAACGTGCTTATGGCGTGCTTAACTCGTCGCTCTAATTAAACTTAGTTTTGATTGGCTCTGTTGTTGTTTTAAAAACGCAGTAAATTCATCTTTTGACAGTGGCTTAGAGTAGTAATAACCCTGCAGTGTTTCACAGTTTAGTTCTTCAAGTATGCTTATTTGCGATGCTTGCTCTACACCTTCTGCAACTACGTGCAAATCAAGGTTATGTGCAATTGTGACGATAGAGTCCACCATATTGCGGCCACGTTCTGTTTTCATATCATCAATAAAGGCTTTATCTACCTTAAGCGTATTCAGTGGAAACTGCTTTAAATACGCCAGCGATGAATACCCAGTACCAAAGTCATCCATGGCTAAATGAATGCCACGGGCACTTAAAGAGCGCATAATAGCAATCGCTTCTTGTGGGTCGTCCATTACCGTACCTTCGGTGATCTCAAGCTCTAAAAAGTAAGAGGGCAGTTCATTTTTTTGTAAAATCACATCAATGCGAGAGGTTAAATCGGGTAGGCTAAATTGTTTGGCCGATAAATTTACCGCTACACGAGCGTTAAATAATCCAGCGTCTAGCCATTGCTTTACATCACGACAAGCTTTGTTTAAAACCACTTCACCAATTTCAATAATTTGGCCTGTTTCTTCAGCGATTGGAATAAATACACCGGGGCTAATAATGCCTTTTTTAGGGGTAATAAAGCGCACCAAGGCTTCCATTCCGGCAAGCTTACCTGTACGAATATTCATTTTAGGTTGGTAATACACCTCAAAGTGATCTTCTTTTAAACCAAAGCGCATTAGGTTTTCTATTTGCAGTCGTTTTACTGCTTGGCGATTCATGGTGTCATTAAAGAACAGGTAGCTATTGCCTTTCTTTTTCGCATGATACATGGCGGTATCGGCGTTCTTTAATAGTATTTCGGGGGTATTACCATCTTCTGGAAACAGTACAATTCCTACACTTGAGGTGATAGCAAGTTCATGACCTGCCATTTTAAATGGTGTGGCTATTGCCGCTAAAAATTGTTTAGCCATGCGGGTAATAGTGTGAATATCGTTGGTGTTAGACATAACAAGCGCAAACTCATCACCACCAAGGCGATAAAATACATCATTTTCACGGGTGAGCTTATTTAAACGCATAGCAAGTTTTGCTAGCAAGCTATCACCTAACTGATGACCCAATGAGTCATTTATCTTTTTAAAGTTATCTAAATCAAATACTAACAAGGCATGGTGAGAATGCTGCTTGGCTAGTTTTTGTAAGTCAGAAAAAAACAAATTACGGTTAGGTAAGCTGGTGGTGCGATCTCGATTAGATAAATTATTGAGCTCAGACTCGGTTTTTTTACGCTCGGTTAAGTCAGAATATACTACGACATAATTGGTAATTTGATTTTGCGCGTTTTTAATTTCATCTATCGAGATTTCAAATGGTAGTAAAGCATGATCGCTATTGCGCAGCTTTACTTCTTCTTGAATATGCTCGTGCTTTCGAACGGTGTCTTTTATGGTTTCTATGTAGCTTTTGTCATAACCGGCTAAATGAAATTCTTTTTTAAGGTATTGCTCACGTACACCGCCAAACAAAGTTAAAAAGCTGGGATTAATATCAACAAGCTTAAAGTCTTTATCATATATAGCCAGTGCATCAGTGAGTGACTCAACGCATTTTGCAAATAGGTTCAGTCGTTCTTCGGTTGATTTTAACTGCGAAATATCTCTTACCGTGCCAGTCATTCGCAGTGGGCTAAGGTTCGCGTCTTTTTCAATTATTTTGCCACGGTCGAGTACCCAATGCCATTTACCAAAACTATCTTTAATACGATAAGTAGCTTCGAAAAAAGTACTCTCTTCAGCAAAGTGTTTTTTTAATAGGTAGTCTACATGAGTTAAATCACGAGGGTGTATTAGGCTTTTATTCGGTGGAAATTCTACTAGATTGCTACTATTCATTACGTACTTGTCGTTAATACGAATAACTTTTCCGGTTTTTATATTCCAGTCCCATAGCGTGTCACCACTGCCTTCTACGGTACTTTTTAAACGTTTTTCAGATTGCTGTAATTGGGAATGTGAGCGCTTGAGTGAGTGAATAACTGTTAAAAAGTAAATTAACAGTAATGACATTATTGCGCACACGCTAACGACTAGCGCATTTAAGTTCAAGCTAAACGATGACTCGAATGCACTAGCAGAGTAGGCTGTGGCCAAAGCGGCCAACAATAGAATGTATTTTATTATTTTTATTTTGTTCATTGTCTTACTTCTTATTTACAAAAGACAATCTAAATCAAGCGCGAGCAAGAGTCAAAGAGAATGCGAGTAAAGTGGTAGATTCTCCGATTGATTCGCAGTTTTAGCGCTTAAAAGCTCATATCTTGGGCGATCTACATTGAAAATTTCAGCTGCATAGATTTTTAAATCTTCAAGCGTTAACGCGTTTAAAGAATCCAGCAGGCGTTGCTGCATATGAAACTGATGATCGCCATTGCCAATAGCAAGCCATAAACGTTGTGAACGTAAACGCAAGTTTTTGTCTTTTTCGGCAATATGCGTTGTTAACCCATGTTTTTGTTGCTGCCAGACTTGCTCTGTTAGTTCATCAATGGTTGATAAATACTGACTGATAAACACGTTATGCCTGTGCAGTAACGTGTTAGGTTCAAATTTAGGTGACTGAATATAAAATGCAATTCCGGCACGGGTATTAAAGGGCGCATAACCGGCACCAACTAAATAGCCCAGTTGTTGTGTGGTTCTTAGCTCATTGAAGTAATCTTGATTAATTAAATGATTAAGCGCCATCATTTTTACTTTTTCATCAACATCATCGCTTAATGCTTGGTAGTAAATCACCATAGCATTATCGCTACAAGCGAGTTCTAATTCGTAACGAGTCACTTTGGTAATTTCAAAAAGTGGGCGCTTTAAATCTTCTATGACCGCTGACTTTTTAAGGTGCAGTGCCACCTTTTTCTGAAACTCAAGTGCCTCATTTTGCTGCCAATTGCCATGTAAAAAAGATTCAACATGAAGTGCATTAAAAAACGCCTGTCTAAACTCATTAAACTGATGAAAACAGGTATCTTTAAGTGCATTTGCTAACTCGTCAGGCTGTGGGTTCCACGGCATTATTTTAGCGCCTAATATACTAAAGAGCTCACTAACAGGTTTGTTTTGGTTGCTATTGCGCCAATGCCTTACTAGTTGCTTTTTATATTCAGCAAAGCGTTTAGCACAAATTTTTACGTTAAATAGTGCATCAATTAGTTGATCAACCAGCTCAAGTTGGCTTGAAGATAGCCCCGCAGTATGTAAAGTTAAGCCGCCTTGGTGAGAGGTCAAGTGATAACTTAAGCCAGCAAGCTCAGCTGGGTAAAACTGCTCGCCAACACTATCCATAAACAAATCTGAAAACAATCGAGTCAATGCCATATGTTTTACATCTTTAACTGCAAAGTCAGAGTCCATGGCTAAATAAAAATGCCCTTTGGCCACTCTGAAGGTGGCATCTTGTTTAAACCAAAAGTCAAAGCCAGCTTCTTTTATCAGCAACGTTGGATGAGCTTGCTGCGACTCTATTGGATATAAAACAACATCTTTAGCTAAATAAGGATTTGCGGTAGGTAATAACATTTCACCTTGTGGCTGACTAATTTGTGCCAGCGCTTCGAGCCAATGCAGTGACAGTTTTTCAATTTTATACGGTGTGTTATACCAAGCAGCTGTGTGTTCAGGCTCTACACCCGGATGAATCAGCACTAAACGCATATTGTGAGGGGTTAACCATTGCATCGCCATTTCATGAGTGGTGGCTTTAAAGCCTTCCATTAAATAGTCGCCCTGTAAGTAATTAACTTCATCGTAATGTTGCATGTTAATACTTAAATTACTGACCCAGTCAATCAGTCGAGATTTTTCTTGGTTATCAAATGCGATTTGCAGCAGTTTTTGTTTATCTTGATACAAGCGAGGCAGTTTGCCGATGTTGTTATTTATTAAGCAAATGTATTCAAATACCATTTCAATAATGTCTTCGTAGTATTCAATGCCTTCATCGGTCAGCGCCATACTAATATTAAAATCTTTAAAGTTACTACCGTTGATGCCACCTCCGGCAGAAAGAGCATTGATCCAACCTTGTTCTTTAAGTACTGAATATAGCGAGCCTTGCCCTTCGTATCCTAGTAAATGGGCAATAAAACTAACTGTTTTATGACGATAAAAATCGTCTATGTTTGGCATGGCAAAGCTAATAATCAGCTTTTGTACGTGTTTGTGTGGCTCTATATGAAGCAACTTACCTAAGTCTTGGCTGCGATAAAGCGGCGCTTCTATAGGTGGCTTTAACTTACCTTTTTTGCCTTTAATTTGGCAAAAATACTGAGTTGCCCATGCCTCAAGTGTATCTAATGATTCATTGGCACAAATCACTAAAGTCATCCATTGAGCTTGGTAATGCTGATTAAAAAAGTCACGTAATTCATCACTAATACAGCGTTTTCTATCAGCTAATGTTTGTAAGTTGCCTACGGAGAACTTAGCAAATGGGTGTGCAGGGTTGACCGTTTCTTTATGCACTTGATAGATACGTCGGCCATCATCTTTAATCTTTAATTTAAACTCAGCTTCAATAGCATTTCGTTCTTTTTCGGTTTCTGCGGGGTTTAATGTGGGCGCTATAAAAAAACGGCTAAATTGCGCTAACGCCGATTCAATATGATTGTTATTTATATCAAAAAAGTAGCAAGTATGCTCCGTACCAGTCCAAGCATTGGTGTTACCACCAGATTGAGAGACAAAATTATTAAAGCTGCCTGATTCAGGATACAGATCGGTGCCTAAAAACAGCATGTGCTCTAAAAAGTGTGCTAAGCCTTGCCTATCAAGAGGATCGTCAAAGTGACCGGCGTTTACAGCCATGGAGGCTGCCGCTTTTACTGAGTCCTGATCGTGCACTAAAAGC
This sequence comes from Pseudoalteromonas sp. NH0006-26, assembly GCF_057552415.1. The sequence continues at coordinate 130,217 of NZ_BAAJMJ010000006.1, read as the reverse complement.
ACTTTTAGACCATTGTCCAGTGTTAGTGTGCGGTAAGCTCTGTTATCATTAGTGCTGATTTTCAAATGATGCTCCTGAAACTAAACGTATAATTGTTAACAACAGATGATAACTTCAGGAATGCGACGCTATTTACCTGAACATCATGAAAGAACTATTTTAAGAAAATAAATAGGTTTGAGTTATTAATATAGCGGAAATTCGAGCAAATTGGCTACTGTTTTATATTCTTTAATTGGTTGATTTTTTATGAAAACAATCTTGATAATGCGTCATGGTGAAGCAATACCTATGCAGGCTGATGATGTCAGTAGAAATTTGACTTCTGTGGGTCAGCAACAAGCTGAAAAGATGGGTTTATGGTTGCAAAAAATGCACGCTCCCAGTGGCTTGTTAGTTAGTCCCTATGTTAGAGCGCAGCAAACGGCCGAGGCTGTTAAAAAAAGTAATCACTTTTTATTTGAAGAAACCTGTCACGATATTATTCCTGATGGGAACCCCCAGGTTGCCGCAGATTATTTAGAAACGCTAATTGCGCTTCACCCCGAATGCGATACCTGGCTTGTAGTTGCCCATATGCCCATAGTGAGCTATTTGGTTGACCAACTGTGCCCGGGTAATATGCCAATTTTTAACACCGGTGCAGTTGCCCAAATTAGTTACAATGAAGTGAGCCTTAAAAGTGATTACATCACCATAAATGCGCCAGCTAATGTAACCGTATAAACTACGAATTTTCCCAACTAAAGGCCTGACGATAAAACGTGGTTAGGCATTTATCTAAAGTAAAATGGTCAACCATACACTAAAACTCAGCACACTTAACACTGTAGATAAAACCACTGCACTGGCTAGGGTATCTTGATGTTGCTTAATTTGGGATGCAATTAAATAGGCATTAACGCCTAATGGCGATGCACTTAATAGTACCAGTACTTTTAACAGTGACTCATTAAGTGTAAATACGTGTGTGCCTAGCAATAACACCAAGGCAGGTAATATGACTAATTTTAATAGGCTGGCAATAGCTGCTGCTTGCCAGTTATCGCTAACTTTATAAAAGGCTAAGTTGGCGCCCAAAACAAATAACGCACAGGCAATTGCAGGTTTAGCTAAAAGTGCTAAGCCATTAGTTAAATCAGCAAATAAAGTAACCCCTGCCAAATTAACCAATAAACCAGTGCTAATACTTAACACCACTGGATTTAGTAGCATATTCTTGGCAAATGCTGACCAGGAAAACACATGACTGGCGCTGTTTGCACTAATTAAAAAAGTAAGGGTGAACAATAACGCGCTATGAAAGGTAATGATCATAAAAATAATGCCCATCATTTGCTCGCCTAATGCGGCAATAATAATCGGCAAGCCCACTAATACGGTGTTTGAATAACTACTGCCAAGGGCAAACACACTGTGACGCTCGTATTGAGGGTGTTTAGAGAGAATATAGCGGTCAATAACCAGGGCAAGAAAGTAAATTAAAATCACGGGAATGTAAAAACTTAAAAAACCATTTAAGCTGACACTGGTTTGTAAGTCTGCTTTGGCCATATTTAAAAATAAAAAGCTCGGCACACTAATATAAAAAGTAAACTTGCTTAACCCCGCTATGTGGATGCGCTCTAAAAAGCCACTGCGACTAGCAATATAGCCACATAGCACAATAAAAATCAGCGGGAATATAATCGAAAATATATGCACTAAAGGGCTCTTATTGATTAGCGTCTAAACTCATCACTTTGCGGTAAGTTAATTAATATGAGTACTGCACCTTTACCGCCATATTCAAGTGGTGCTTGATGCATAGCAATAACGTCGGGGTGCTGCACTAAATATTGCGGCACTTTATGCCTGAGGATATGGCCGCCAATTCCGTGTACAACACAGGCGCAGTAGTAATGCTTTTTTTTACACTCATGAATAAGCCCTGCGAGTTCATCTTTGGCTACTTCTTTATTTAAGCCATGCAGGTCGAGGGTTAAATCAGGTATAAAATCCCCTCGGCGTAGTTGTTTCGCTAAAAAACGATCCTGACCCTGTTGCACATAATTAACAGTACCGTTAGTGTCTATATCGGGCACATATTCATCAGAAAAGAAAAATTCTGATTGTTGTTGCTTTTTTTGCTGGGCAAATTGCTTCGCTTGTGACACTTTAGGTTTATTACTAAAACGGTGAGTGTCTTGTTTGAACACGCGCGCACCACTGATACTTTGACGAAACAAGTCAATGTCATCAGGACTAATTAGGCTGTTTGAGTGTGGATCTTTTTTCATAGCGGCAGTCTAAACAAAAAAGTGGTAAAAATCGAGTAAAAAGGTGTGATACCCAAGCAGCTTTGAGGTGCATAGTACGGCGCCAATAAGGTTAGTTTAAAAGCGATTTATACTGCGTTATTGATTTGAACAACAGAGTGACTATTACACTTGCAATCAATGCCTTGTTTAAATTACTTTTAATTCTAACTGTCACTCGCACCTAGAGGTGGCTTGGGTATACAATAGGGCAATCATGGGGCTCATAGTGTGCCCCGATTGAGTTAATTTTTTGAAAGTAGCAGGCAGATAATACTGATGAGTGAATTACTAATAGAAGAAGCAACCCTGGATGAAGCTGTTGCAGAACTTTCAACCTTACACGATTGGCTTCGTTGGACGACAAGTCAATTTGCAAGTAGCGGTATTTTCTTTGGTCATGGCACCGATAACGCATGGGATGAAGCGGTAAGTTTGTTATTACCAGCACTTAGCTTGCCAATTGATGCACCCAAAGAGCTGATGCATGCCCGTTTAACCAGCACTGAAAAAAACCGTTTAGCAGGCTTAATTGCCGAGCGCATTAACGATTTTACCCCAGTTCCATACCTGACCAACATTGCATGGTTTGCCAATATGCCATTTTATGTGGATGAACGTGTATTAATTCCTCGCTCGCCTTTTGCTGAGCTTATTAATAATCGTTTTACACCTTGGCTAGAGCAGCCAGAGTCAGTTGGGCGTATTTTAGATTTATGTACGGGGTCGGGTTGTATCGCGATTGCATTGGCACAAGCATTCGAAAATGCGCAAGTTGATGCGGTTGATATATCTTATGAAGCGCTTGAAGTGGCTGATATTAATATCACTGACTATCAACTAAGTGACCGTGTATTACCGATCCAGTCTGACGTATTCAGTGGTGTGCCTAGGCAAAAATATGACTTAATCGTAGCAAACCCTCCGTACGTTGATGCTGAAGATATGGCTGATTTACCACGTGAATTCCACCACGAGCCAGAGCTTGGGTTAGCATCGGGTCACGATGGCCTTGATGTAACACGTACTATTTTAGATCAAGCTAGTGAGCATCTAACAGATAACGGTTTGTTATTTGTCGAAGTAGGTAACTCTATGGTACATATGGATGCACTGTATCCAGGCGCACCATTTGAATGGATTGAGTTTGAACAAGGCGGATTAGGTGTGTTTGTTATTAGCAAGCAACAACTAGATGCCTACTTTGCACAGTAATAATTAATACTAGCCATTCATCCCAAATGGCTGGGCAAAACAATAGCCGAGATAATTCTCGGCTATAAGTCATTAGGAATGAGGAAAGTTAATGGCAGGTAATAGCATAGGGCAGTTATTTAAAGTGTCCACCTTTGGCGAAAGCCACGGCGTTGCATTAGGCGGCGTAGTGGATGGCACGCCCGCAGGCCTTGAGATAACAGAGGCCGACATACAACACGATTTAGATCGTCGAAAGCCTGGACAAAGTCGCTATACCACGCAGCGCCGTGAGAGCGATCAAATTAAAATTTTAGCGGGCGTTTTTGAAGGTAAAACCACCGGTACCAGTATTGGTTTATTAATTGAAAATACCGATCAACGCTCACAAGATTATGGCAAAATTAAAGACGTATTTCGTCCAGGTCACGGTGACTATACCTACTGGCACAAGTACGGCCTACGCGATTACCGTGGTGGTGGCCGCTCATCTGCGCGTGAAACCGCTATTCGGGTTGCGGCAGGCGCCATTGCTAAAAAGTATTTAAAGCAGTTTCATGGTATTGAAATTAAAGCATGCTTGAGTCAATTAGGGCCAATAAAAGCCGAAAACTACGATTGGGACGAAGTGGAAAACAACTTATTTTTCTTCCCAGATACAAGTAAGCTTGAAGTACTTGATGAATATATGCGCGAGCTAAAAAAACAAGGCGACTCAGTGGGGGCCAAAGTAAAAGTAGTGGCTAAAAATGTACCTGTTGGCTTAGGTGAGCCCGTATTTGATAGGCTAGATGCCGAACTTGCACATTCATTAATGAGTATTAATGCTGTTAAAGGCGTTGAAATTGGCGATGGCTTTGATGTAGTCGAGCAAAAAGGCTCAGAACATCGTGATGAGTTAACCCCTGATGGTTTTACCTCAAATCATGCCGGCGGCGTATTGGCAGGTATTTCAACAGGCCAAGATATAATCGCATCAATTGCCCTTAAACCGACATCGAGCATTACTATTCCCGGTAATAGTATTAACACCGAAAATGAAGCGGTTGAGATGATCACCAAAGGTCGTCACGATCCTTGTGTAGGCATTCGTGCTATTCCGATTGCTGAGGCAATGATGGCTATTACTTTAATGGATCATTTACTTCGTCAACGCGGTCAAAACCCACATGTACACCACGAACATGGGCCAATTAAAGGCGCTATTTAAGCGCCTTACGTTTAAAACTATACTAAACGGGCAATAGCGCGTTTAGTATATACAGGCTATACATCTTTATTGCCGCTCAACAATTTAAATGTGCTCAGCGCACCTAAAAATAAGAGAGCTGTTAGTATGCAAAAAAACAATCAAGCTTCCATCTCACAAACTGAATATAAAGCCACCATAAAACGGCTCGAAGAGTTTAGCCGCTTTACCGATAGCAGCATTGGTATTCCGTTTACTAAATTTAAATTTGGTGTAGAGTCGCTGATTGGGCTTTTACCTGTGATAGGTGATTTAGCAGGGCTTATTTTGTCTGGCTATGTACTAATTGAAGCGCAGCGCTTAGGTGTTAGCAAGCGAGTAAAAAGCCGTATTATTATAAATATGTTGATTGATTTTGTTGGCGGGCTCATTCCATTTTTTGGAGATATTTTTGATGCCATGTTTAAAGCAAATACGCGTAACACCCGCATACTTAAAAAACATTTAACAGATAAGCTAACTACAAACCCATAAACATTATTAGTTACAAAGTGTGTAATTAGCCCTGTTATTAACTATTTATTTGGCATCAAAAAAGTACTTAGCGAGTATTTCTTTTTGTTGACCAAATTGATCAGACACTCCAATTCCAATCCCAATTATTTCCCCTTTAGCCTGCGGTGGCTCAGCGTGCAGTGCTTTTTGTACTAACGCTAATGCTGGGCTTTGTTCATTTGCGAGTAGTGTTAAATGCGGTTGAAAATTCTGAAATACATTTGGGCTGCCATAACGTTCAAAAGCCACAAGTTTATTAGGGTAATGCTTTACCCAGCTAGGCACTGGCGCTTGATGATCGCGAAGCGGCTCAAGCTTAAGGGTAACCTCATCGGCTAAGCGTTGTAACTGATATGATTTTTCTAAGTTTATAAATGCCCAATTACTTGGTGACACACTAAATCCATTGGCTTTTATCTCAAACGACTGATGCCCTTTTACAATACGCTCTACCACTTTCTTAATTTCGTTTTGTGCTTCAAGTGGGTAATCTGTTAAATACAAAGTAGCATGCACGGGTAACCCTTGTTGGTAAAACGTAGTAATTTGGTGCGTAGCCAATTTATCGCTGGTGTTAGCGACTAGCTCAACAATAGGCTTAGAAGGAATAGCAAATACGTTAATACTTATGCTTTTTGCATAACTGCTGGCAGAAGTAGCCAACAGTGTTAAAAATGTAATAGAGATAAATAGCCACGACAAAGAGCTGTGTTGTTTAACCATAAGAGTGAGTCAATTTAGGTTTTTGGTTGGCATATGGTAAGCGCAATTAAGTGATCAGTAAATAAGTGCATAAAGTTTTATATTTTTGATTTTGTGACTAATATTACTTTAGCCCCATACGGATTATGGATATTGTTTCTAGCAGTATTCAACTCTCTGTATTTATTGCTCTTAAAAGTGCTTCAAGGAAAGTTCAATGATATTTAAAGCGTTAAATAAGTTAAAAAGAACAGTGCGCTTTTCTATTCGTTTAACGGTTGTGGCGGTATTTGTATTGGCAACATCTATTACCGCCATTATAGCCACTAGCTTACAGTATTACTTCAGCGAAAAAATGGCGTTGGAGTCTAACTTGCAGCATTTCAATATGACCACCCAATCTGTTGCTGATTACCTAACACGCGTCAATGAGAAATCAGAAAACAGCTTAAATATGATGGTTAAAAATACCTCAATAGTGGGTGATAACTTTTCAGATAAAACAGAGTTGCGTAATGTACTAAGCGAAATAATGGAATTGAACCCTTTGTTTTATGCTTTTTTTATGGGCTATAACAACGGGGACTTTTATGAGCTTATTAACCTTGAAAGTGGTAAAATAGTTAGAGAACGTTTAAATACGGTTGATAATGACCGATGGGTTGTGATCCATATTAAAAGTGAAGAAGGCCAAAGGATAGAGCACAGGTATTACTTTGATGCAGATTTTAACCTAAGAAAAAAAACCAATAAACCGACGTTTTTTGATCCCCGAGAGCAAACCTGGTTTAAACAAGCAAACTCAAAGCAGGTTAATAAAACTAAACCTTACTTATTCACGCATTTACAAACTTCAGGGCAAACCTACTCAATTAAAACTAAAAATAAAGGCCATGTGTTAGGCCTTGGGATTATGGTTGATAATATTTCTAATTACTTAGTAACACAACAGCAGCAGTTAGGTATGCATAACTCTGCGCAGTTATTTATATATAATCGAGAAGGAGAGATTGTTGCTTCAAATCAAGAGGTAAATGTTGATAATAATAAAAGTTTGAATCGATTAACGCTAAGCGAGCAGCAGCAAAAAGTAATTGCACAATATCCGACTATTACAGTATCAAACGAAACAAATTGGGCCCCTATGGATTTTAGCGTTAGTGGTACGCCCAAAGGCTACAGTGTTGAATATATCAATGCGATTGCGCAGCTACTGGGTATTAAGATAAATTATGTTAATGGACTTAGTTGGCAAGAATTACTTAATTTATTTAAAAATAATCAGATAGATGTACTTCATCCTGTAGTTAATACCACAACGAATAATACCTTAGGTATGCTTAGTACACCCATGGTAAATTTGCCTTTGAGTATTGTTAACCATCAGAGCAACCCACCAATCACCCACATACAGCAACTTGCTGGTAAGTCAGTTGCAGTGGGTGAGGGCTGGTCAATTGTAAAAACATTGCAAGCGCAATTTCCAGAAATTAACTTAGTAGAGGTTCCCAATACAAAAACGTTGTTAACGCATGTAGCCAATGGTGATACCTATGCGGGAATAGACAGCAAGGCGGTATTACAATATATCCAACAACAATTTTTTATTGATGGGGTTCAGTATAATCAACTAGATGAAGAAAGTGCCGCGCTTTTTTCAAATGACTATCACTTATTATTTCATAACCAAGACGCTCAATTAAAAGCCTTGTTTGACTATGCAGCCACGCAACTGCCTATGCAATTTAAACAACAACTTAGTGATAAATGGCTTAATACTAATCCAGAGAAAAAATCAAAAGTTGTGGGCACTGTCCCCTATGAGCAATTAATTACTTTATTAGACGATGATAGTAACTTCTCTAATTTAAAGTTAGTGCATATTAATGGCAAAGAACAGTATGTATTTATTAAGCCTTTATCTGACTATTTATCGCTAGCCAGTACAGGTTACTTAGCCATTATGGTTTCTAAAGAAGATGTATTGAGTTCTACACGGAAAAAAATAAAGCTTTCTCTTATCATTACTGCTGTTTGCCTTATTTTGATATTACCTGTGTCGTGGTTTTTTGCATCCCCCATTGTTGCCCCAATTAAAACGCTGGTGGGTGAAAATAATAAAATTAAAAATCGTCAGTTTAAGCAAGTCTCAACCTTAAAAAGTCATATTAAAGAAATTAATACTTTAGCCAGCTCTATGGTCGAAATGAGCAAGTCGATACAACAACACGAAGAAAGCCAAAAAGCACTCATGGCTTCGTTTGTTGAGCTTATAGCTGAAGCAATTGATGATAAGTCTCCCTACACTGCTGGACACTGCGAACGTGTCCCAGAGTTAGGTATTGAGCTTGCTAAAGCCGCTTCAGAATCAGAGTTACCTGCCTTTCAAACGTTTAAATTTAAAAGTGATGAGGAGATTGAAGAGTTTAGCTTAGCTGCTTGGTTACATGATTGCGGTAAAATAACTACTCCAGAGCACATTGTCGATAAAGGCACTAAGTTGGAAGTGATTTATAATCGTATTCATGAAGTAAGAACACGGTTTGAAGTCCTTTGGCGAGATGCCGAGCTTGATTACTACAAGTCATTGCAACAAACCCCAAAAAATCAGAGTGAGCTAGCTAAGCAGTTGGCAGCTAAACATCAACAATTACTGGACGATTTTGCCTTTATTGCACAGTGTAATATTGGCGGCGAAAAAATCACAGCAGCCTCGCTCGAGCGTTTAACCTTGCTGAGTAATATTACTTGGGTGCGGCACTTTGACGATAAGCTAGGGCTTTCACCTGTTGAAATGTATCGCTATACACAAACGAGTGACGCGCTGCCTGCTAATGAAAAGCTACTCAGTGATAAACCTTGGCATTTAATTCCTCATGATAAACCGATTGAATATGACGAGCGTTTAGGAATAAAAATTGCTCCGTGTAAATATAAATATAATTTAGGGGAGCTTTATAATTTACAAACTTCTAGAGGCACCCTTACCGCAGAAGATAGGTTTAAAATTAATGAGCATATTATAAGTACCATACGTATGCTCGATACATTACCATTTCCTAAAGAGTTGGAGCGTGTCCCGCGTTTTGCCTCTACTCACCATGAAACATTAAAAGGAACTGGCTATCCTCGTAAACTAAGTGCCGATGATTTATCGATACCTGAACGGGTGCTGGTACTTGCTGACATTTTTGAAGCATTAACAGCAGCCGACAGGCCCTATAAAAAGGCAAAAACACTCAGTGAGTCCATAGGTATATTAGCTAAAATGGTGGCCGATCAGCATGTTGATAAAGCCGTATTTGAATTATTTTTAAGTTCAGGTATTTATCTTGATTATGCTAAGCGCTATCTCAATGCTGAACAAATAGATGAAGTAGATATTTCTAAATATATAACCTAGCAGTGATCGGTGATGGTCAAAGCGATAAAATTAAATCGCTTGTTTTTTACTTTGTAGATAAAAGTACGTACAATTCGCTTCGTTTTTAGTGTGCTTTATACTAATTTCATCTGTCTTTAAAGCATCGGGTTCAAACGAGTATACGAAGTATTTATGCACCAAGTAGCTGATCTAATTTCTATTTTCGAACACACTTTTTACCAAAGCTATAACACGCGTTTGGTAAAAGGTGAGCATGAGCCTATTTACATTCCCGCAAATGATACAACCCCGCATCATCAAATTGTGTTTGCCCATGGTTTTTATGCCAGCGCATTGCATGAAATAGCCCATTGGTTAGTGGCAGGTTCTCAGCGCCGCTTAGTTGAAGATTATGGTTATTGGTATTGCCCTGATGGGCGCGATGCTTCACAGCAAGCGGAGTTTGAATCAGTAGAGGTAAAACCTCAAGCAATAGAGTGGGCACTGAGTGTGGCTGCTGGGTTTGATTTTAACGTATCGGTAGATAATTTAAATGGTGAGCAAACTTGTCGATTTGCGTTTCAATCGCGTGTTCATGCAAAGTTATTAGAGTTGTTGCAAAACGGGTTTAACCCAAGAACAACCTTATTATTAAAAGCACTGTGTAAATTTTATAACACCACGTGGCCATTACATGCTGCGCAGTTTTCATGGCATTCTCCCGAGGAGCTAAAAGATGCAGTTTAAGTTAGGGTTGATTGTAAATCCGGTCGCAGGACTCGGTGGTAGTGTGGCGCTAAAGGGCAGTGATGGCGAAGAGACCGCTGCTAAAGCAATCGCATTAGGTGCAGAGCCTAAGTCAAATAGCCGCACTAAAGCTGCACTTGAAGTGCTGGTACCTCATCAATCAAACATTACTATTTATACTGTTAATGATGAAATGGGGGAGCAAACAGCAAAAGCGCTGGGCTTTAATACGCAAGTGGTATATCAAAGTAACTCACCCACAACCAGTGACGATACCGAAGCTGCAGCTCGTTTATTACAGCAACAAGGTGTTGATTTAATCTTATTTGCTGGTGGCGACGGAACGGCGCGCAACATTTGCCATGCTGTAGAAGACTCGGTACCCGTGTTGGGCATTCCAGCAGGGTGTAAAATTCACTCAGGGGTATATGCCATTACGCCAAAAGCCGCAGGCCGCGTAGTTGAAATGTTAGTTAAAGGTGAGCTGGTAACATTAAGCGATGCTGATGTGATGGACATTGATGAAGTGGCTTTTCGCCAAGGAACAGTAAAAGCAAAACGTTATGGTGAAATGCAAGTGCCAAGTGAAGTGCGCTATGTACAAGCGGTTAAAAATGGCGGTAAAGAAACTGACGAGATGGTGCTAGCAGATATAGCTGCTTATGTCGTTAGTGAAATGGATGCCGATACCCTCTATGTTATGGGCAGTGGCTCTACCGTTGGTGCGGTGATGGAAGAAATGGGGCTTGAAAATACCTTACTCGGTGTTGATTTAGTTGAAGATCAAGCCTTAGTAGGCCAAGACCTAACAGCCCAACAATTACTTGAACTTACGACAGGACATGAAACAAAGTTAGTGATTACTCTAATTGGCGGCCAAGGGCATATTTTTGGTCGAGGCAATCAACAACTCAGTCCTGCGTTAATTAAAGCGATAGGCCGCGATAATATTATTGTTGTGGCTACTAAAACAAAATTACAGGCTTTAAATGGCCGACCGCTGATTTGTGATACCGGTGATAGCAAATTAGATGATGAATTAAGCGGTTATATACGTGTAACCAGTGGGTTTAACGACCATATTATGTATGCAGTAGGTCATCAAGATGGGCTGCACCCAGAGGAGAAGTAACACATGAGTTTAGTAAATTACATAGATGCTGCGCAGCAATATTTTGATGATTTAGTGATAAAAGCCACCGATGATGAGTTATTTGCCGGCGGTTATTTACGCGGCCACTTTGATTTAGCCGTAGGTTATGCACAAGTTGAAGAATTAAATCTAGAAGTTGCAGAACTAAACGACACGGTTGAAAAAAGCTTAGTAAAAGCTTATCGCAATGGCGAACTTAATGAAGATGATAAAGCACTCGTAGTAAGAATATGGGATGAAGTAAAAGCGCTCGCATAAGCTTTTTTTATTCATTAATAATAGCGCGGCCACTGAGCCGCGTTTTTTTGTGCCTAAAAAAGAACTTGTTTATTCAGTTAAAATTTACCTCATTCCTTAGATACGCTAAAGTAGCGTAGTCTAAATTCTAGGGAACAAGTGAAATGAATAACAATAATGATGCGACAATGCCAACGGGCATAGTTGCGCGATTTTTAAATTTTGTTGAGCGGGTAGGGAATAAACTTCCTGATCCAGCAATTATCTTTTTGTTTGCCATGTTATTAATTTGGTTTTTGTCTTGGTGGTTTTCAAGCGTCACGTTTGATGCAATAGACCCTCGTACTGGCGAAGCCATTATCATCAATAACATGCTTGCGAGCGATTCGTTGGCCACTTTTTTATCTTCTATGGTAAAAACATTCACCGGTTTTGCGCCACTGGGTGTAGTACTGGTTGCTATGCTTGGTGTGGGAGTTGCAGAGCATTCGGGCTTTATTAATACCGGCCTTAAATTAATGCTCAAAGTAACGCCTAAAAAATTATTAACACCTTCAATTATTTTAGTGGCTATTGTGAGCCATACTGCGACCGATGCAGGCTATGTGCTGGTTATTCCACTTGCTGGGGTAATATTTTTTGCAGCTGGTCGTCATCCGCTTGCCGGTATTGCAGCGGCATTTGCCGGGGTAAGTGGTGGCTTTGGGGCTAACTTTATCCCATCTGGGATTGACCCATTACTGCAAAGTTTTACGCAAAGTGCAGCACAAATTATTAATCCAACAATGAGCATTAACCCGCTTAATAACTGGGGCTTTGCTTCAGCATCAAGCTTATTTATTGTGATGCTAGGTTGGTATATCACCGATAAAATTATTGAACCACGTTTAAAAAATTCACCAGTAGATGGCGAAACTCAGGATCTACCAGCATTTGAAGATGCTCGTAGTGACGAAAAACGTGCATTTCTTATTGCCAGTACCGTAATGATTGCAGGTATTGCATTATTAGCCTATGTATCTGCACCGGCTGATTCAGCGATGCGCAGCAGCGATGGCTCGTTAACAAACTTTAGTTCACCACTAATGCAATCAATAGTGCCGCTGATATTTTTGTTATTTTGGATCCCAGGCGCAGTATATGGTTTTACTGTAGGGACCTTTAAAAGCTCTAAAGACATGATAGATGCGATGAGCAAAGCTATGAATGGTATGGCGTATTACATTGTTATGGCATTCTTTTGTTCATTATTTATTGCTGCATTTAGTAAATCAAACCTAGGTGCTTTACTGGCCATTGAAGGGGCTCAAGTATTAAAAGCAATGGAGTTACCGAGCTCTGTAACGGTAGTAGGGATTATTTTCCTAACTGGTTTTGTAAACTTGTTTGTTGGTTCAAGCTCGGCTAAGTGGGCACTATTAGGTCCGGTATTTGTACCTATGCTAATGCAGCTCGGTATTTCGCCAGACTTAACGCAAGCAGCGTACCGTGTGGGAGATTCTAGCTCTAATATTATCACCCCGCTAATGCCATACTTCCCGCTGGTGGTGGTGTACTGTCAAAAATACGTTAAAGGCACAGGCATTGGTACGCTTATCGCGATGATGCTACCGTATTCAATCGCCTTTATGATTGGCTGGAGTATCTTCTTGCTAGGCTACTGGGCACTCGGTATCCCATTAGGACTTGATGCCAGTTACGTGTACCCAGCAGTAGCGCCTTAACAAATATAACCGCTATAACAAAGTAGAAGCCTCACCCTGAACTGGTGGGGCTTTTTTGTGTTAAGTGAACTATTCTACAAAGAAGCTTGAGATATCAAAGGCTAGTGGGTACGCGCTAAGTGAATTATTTACAAAGAGGTGTAGGTACACTGCACTTTAAAGCTCATAAAAGTTGGCTGCGCGTTACGAAGATTAAGCTAACCTGATACCTGAATTCCAGGCACAAAAAAACCTTGACACTTTCGTGGCAAGGTTTTTTTACTAAAGAGTCGTTGCTTACTTAGCGGTGAAGCTAACTGGGCGACGTTCTTTACGAGGACCGCTACGCTTATCAGGGCGTTGGCCTTCTTTGTTAAAGCTACGCTTCTTGTCACCAGCAGGGCGTTCAGAACGCTCGCCGCGTGGCTCAGAAGGACCTTGATCTTGTGTTAATGTCATACCCATTGGGCGTTTACAAATAAACACTTTTTGGAAGTGATCAAGTACATCTTTAGGCATGTTTTGCGGCAATTGTACCGTACTGTGACTGTCGTGAAGACGAATGTCACCAATAAACTTGCTTGAAATGTCTGCTTCGTTAGCGATTGCGCCAACAATGTTCTTAACCTGAACACCATGTTCACGACCTACTTCGATACGGTATGTATCCATAGGGCCTGCATCACGACTGTTACGCTCGCGAGGTTTACGCTCAGCGCGCTCACCGCCACGTTCAGGGCGTTCGTTACGACGACCACGGTCATTGCTACGAGGATTACGATCATTACGTTCGTTACGCTCACGCGGTTGAATCTTAACTTCTTCAACTTTAATTGGTGATTGTTGCTGTGCTAAACACAGTAATGCACCCGCTAAGTCTTCAGGAGCCAGCTCAAGTTTTTGTGCCATGTTGGCAGCCACTTCATTGAAGAAAGTAATATCTTTGTTTTCAAGAGCAAGCGTAAGCTTTTCTTGTAATGCATTGATACGTTTTTCTTCAACGATTTTAGCTGTTGGTAATTCAACTTGTGCGATTTCAGATTTAGTATGACGAATGATATTTTTAAGTAAATAACGCTCGTTATGCTTAACGAAAAGAATCGCTTTACCAGTACGACCAGCACGACCTGTACGGCCGATACGGTGAACGTAGGCTTCAGAATCTTGTGGAATGTCGTAGTTGATAACTAAGCTTAAACGGTCTACATCAAGACCACGTGCCGCTACGTCTGTTGCAATAACAACGTTTAGCATGCCGCTTTTTAAACGATCAACCGTGCGCTCACGCGCTTGCTGGTTCATGTCACCGTTAAGTGGTGCTGCAGAGAAACCTTCGCGCTCTAATAACTCAGCTAGTTGCACTGTATCGTTACGCGTACGTACGAAAACAATAGCACCTTCATATTGTTCAGCTTCTAAGAAACGAACAATCGCTTTGTTTTTATGAACATGGGCATTCCAAAACACCTGCTCTACTGACGATACAGTCGAGTTGCGCGCAGAAATATGAACTTGTTCAGGGTTATTCATATATTTGCTGCTGATATTTTGAATTTGCTTAGGCATAGTCGCAGAGAAAAGACATGTTTGCTTTTCACGCGGCGTTTTTTCCATGATGCTTTCTACATCATCGATAAAGCCCATACGTAGCATTTCATCGGCTTCATCAAGTACAAGTGCTTGTAAAGCATCAAACTTGATTGTTCCACGGTTAATATGATCGATTAAGCGACCTGGTGTAGCAACGATAATCTGTGCGCCACGACGAAGTGCGCTTAACTGGATGCTGTAGCTCTGGCCACCATAAAGTGCCAATACTTCAACACCACGAGTGTGTTTTGCATATTGTTCAAATGCCTCAGCAACTTGGATCGCAAGCTCACGGGTTGGTGTGAGTACAAGGATCTGTGGCTGTTTCACAGACGGGTCAATATTATTTAGTAATGGCAGTGCAAATGCTGCTGTTTTACCTGTACCCGTTTGTGCTAGTCCCAGTACGTCCTTTCTTTCTAGCAATAACGGTATACATTGAGCTTGGATTTCAGATGGTGTCTTGTAACCCAACTCTTCAACTGCCTTTAAAATTGCAGGAGAAAGATTTAGAGATTCAAACGTGACTGGTTCTGACATTAATACGCCTCAACGAATTTAAAGAGGCGCGCATTGTATAGGAAATACGAGGCAAATGCTTGTATAAATTACAACTAATTTATATGTGTTTGATGTTGGTCGAAATTTAACCAGCTTAAGTTGTGCATTAATTAAGCTGGTTAACAATATGACTACAAAATTACTGGTAAAGGCCTAGGTTTTCTTTGGCGTAGGCTTCAAATTCTGTAAAACCACCAATGTGTGTTTGGTCTACAAAAATTTGTGGCACAGTCGGGCATGGCTTGCCTGCAGACTTTTCTAAATCTTCTTTACTAATACCTTCTTTGATGATGTCGATGTAGCGATACTTAAAGTCATCGCGGTCATTAGCAAGTTGCTCTGCAACATCTTTAGCGCGAACACAAAAAGGGCAGCCTTCACGGCCAAAAATTACAGTTAACATAACGCTCTCCTCAAATTAATTAATCCTAGTGTAACTAATTTCATTATTTATTACAGTGCAAAAAAACGATTATTACGTTCGCTTTTTTTAGGGATTAAATAAAAATAAAAAATATTTTATAAAAAAATCTTGAAATAAAATTGTCCGCCCATAAATAGTTATTTGAGGACGCCTGATGGGTCTTCATCTAAACAGAACTATTTGAAAATTATATTATTAACTAACATTTGCCGTTACTTGTTCAAACGAAAAGTAGCAGCAAAATATCGCTTAAATATGAGGATATTATTATGCGTACAGTAGACTTATCACCCCTATACCGTTCATTTATTGGTTTCGATCATTTAGCATCATTAATGGATGCCGCTGCACGAACTGACAAGCAGCCAAGTTTTCCCCCGTACAACATCGAAGCGCTTGATAAAGACAAATACCGTATCACTATGGCAGTTGCTGGATTTAGTGAAGACGAGTTAAGCCTGCAATCTGAAAACAACACTTTAGTTGTATCAGGCACTAAAGCAGGTAAAGATCAAAACGATGAGCGCAAATTCATTCATCAAGGCATTGCCGAGCGTAACTTTGAACGTAAGTTTCAGTTAGGTGACCACGTTAAAGTACTTGGCGCAGATTTAGCCAATGGCTTATTAAGCATCGACCTTGAACGCGAAATCCCAGAAGCGCTTAAGCCACGTAAAATTGAAATTGGCTCAGGCAATATGCTAGAAAGCAAATAGCTAAGCTAGCATACGTATTTTCCCTGTGAAAAGCCGCCATTTGGCGGCTTTTTGCGTTTATAGACTTTCAATATGTTTAATGTAGTGCTGAGCTTGATCTAAAGTTTGTTGGCGTAATGATTCATCTTGTTTATCCCAATTACGATAAACCATGCCTATTCGTGGGTTTTTCTCAAGTCGCTCTCGGTGTTTTTGCATAAACTGCCAGTAAAGGCTGTTTAGCGGACACGCGTCTTTACCCACTTTTTCTTTCACTTTGTATTGGCAGCTTTTGCAGTAGTCACTCATTTTATTTATATAGTTGCCGCTGGCCGCATAAGGTTTAGTGGCAATGATGCCATCGTCAGCAAATTGGCTCATCCCTCGTGCGTTAGGCATTTCTACCCATTCAATAGCATCGATATACACGCCTAAATACCATTCATCCACTTCATCAGGATTAATGGCGGTTAATAAGCAAAAATTACCTATTACCATTAAGCGCTGAATATGATGGGCATACGCGCTGTCTAAGCTTTGTGTTAATGAGTGGCTTAAACAATTCATTTTTGTTTTACCATTCCAAAAATAACTCGGTAGTGCTCGAGTTGCATTAAGCTGGTTTTTGTTGGCGTAATCGGGCATGTTTTTCCAATACACGCCACGCACATATTCGCGCCAACCCAGTACTTGGCGAATAAAGCCTTCAACCTGAGAAATCGATATTTCATCTTGGCGTTGGTGGAACTCTTTAACAACACGGTCGATAACATAGCGAGGGTGTAAAATTTTGGCATTTAACGCAAACGATAACCGGCTGTGATAAAAGGTATCTTTATCAGGACATTGATCTGTCATCGCATCTTGAAATTGACCGAAACGAGGCAGTAAATGTGCACAAAAGTGATCAAGTGTACTGATAGCTTGTTTACGGGTTGTTGGCCAGCTTAACTGAGTTTCTATTTGTCCAAAGTAATTTATTTTATGTTTATCTAAACGTTCAATAATGGCGCTAACATCATTTTTAAATAATTTTGGTTTTGGGATATCGGCTAAGTCGTTTTTTGAGAACTTATTACGGTTATTTGCATCAAAGTTCCATTGACCGCCGTGAGGTTTTTCATCCTCCATTAAAATATCGAACTGCTTACGCATTGCCCGATAAAAATGCTCCATAGTGACGTGTTTATCTTTTTTAAAGCGTTTGTCTATGTCGTTAAATGCCAATAAAAAGTGCTCGCTGTCGCAGGCATTCACCGTTAACTCGCTATTAGTCGCGAATTCGTGAAGTTGTGTTTTTAAACGGTACTCATCTGGGTATTGATATTCTATAGAGGTACATTCATGCTGTTTGGCTAAACGCGTTAAAAGAGCGGGTAAGTCATTATCGTCTTTGGTGTCAACTAGCGTGAGATGTAATACATTGAAGCCAGCATCTTCTAGCGCATTAGCGAAGTTTTCCATGGCTTTAAAAAAGGCTGATATTTTTTGCACGTGATGTTTTACGTACTGCGCTTCTTGCATGAGCTCGGCAATAACAAACACCGTGTCATCGGATTTATCTTTAAACCAAGAATGAGCGGGGTTTAGCTGGTCACCTAAAACTAGTTTTAAGGTTTTAAATTTTTTCATAATGAGCCAAAATTACTTTTATACGCTGTATTTGAAAAAGCGATCGATTTCTACATGTCGCTTTAATCATAGAGCAAAGCAATAAATAGCATTGCTTTTTTTATCAACTTATTAGTTATTATGGTTGCTAATTTAGGTGTACATCTTTATAATAGCGGCCATTGTTTAGTAGGTTATAAAATTTACTAACAGCGATATTAAGTTATTAGCTTTTTATCTATTGGCGCGGGATGGAGCAGTCTGGTAGCTCGTCGGGCTCATAACCCGAAGGTCGTTGGTTCAAATCCGGCTCCCGCAACCAATCTTAATAGTAAGTTTAAACTTACTACTTTATATCGCGCATTCTAAGTAATGCGCGTTTTGCGTTTAAGCTAATGAAGTTTAATTTGGTCAGGGTACTGACTCGCAACCAAGCTTGGCCCTAGGCCACACAGTTTTTGCGTTTTTTGGTGTGACGCCCCGCTTGGTTCGGGGCGTTGTTGTATCTGCACCGTTTGATTTAATGTTTATCGATTAAATCAAAATTTAAACTCAGTATTTTAGGGCTATAAGCCCTTTTTTTGTTTGTATGGAGGATTTTCGTGACAAAACTTGAACAAGATTTAGTAACCATGTTAACGCCTGCGGTAGAAATGCTAGGCTTTGAATTACATGGTCTTGAGTTTGTACAAGCGGGTCGCCATTCTACCTTAAGAGTATACATTGCTCATGAGGATGGAATTTCAGTTGACAACTGCGCAGATGCAAGTCGTCAAATTAGTGCGATTTTAGACGTCGAAGACCCGATTACAAACGAATATGATTTGGAAGTGTCGTCTCCTGGTGTTGATCGTCCATTATTCAAACAAGATCACTACGAGCAGGCGCAAGGAGAGGAAGTACGCGTGCGTACTAAGCTTCCACAAGACGGTCGCCGTAATTTTAAAGGCGACTTAATAGCAGTTAGCAGCGATATGATCACACTATCTAGCGATGGTGCAGAGCATTTAATCATGCTTAGTAACATTGAACGTGCGAACATAATCGCAAAGTTTTAATTCGAGTGCGAAGGAATAGGGCAAGCGAGGCATTACCCATGGCAAAAGAGATATTATTGGTTGCTGAAGCCGTTTCCAATGAGAAAGCGGTTCCAAAAGAAAAGATTTTTGAAGCTCTAGAGTTCGCATTAGCGACAGCGACAAAGAAAAAGCATGATGGTGAAATTGATGTACGTGTTGCAATTGACCGTAAAACTGGCGATTACGATACATTCCGCCGCTGGCAAATTGCTGCTGTATTAGAAGATGGTTCTTTAGAGAATCCATACAGCGAAATCACGTTAGAAGCTGCTCAAGTTGAAGAACCAGACTTGAAAATGGGCGACTACGTAGAAGAGCAGATTGAATCAATTAAATTTGACCGCATAACAACACAAATGGCTAAGCAAGTAATCGTACAAAAAGTACGTGAAGCAGAGCGTGCCTTAGTGGTTGAAGCGTACAAAGATCAGCAAGGCGAGCTAGTAACAGGTGTTGTTAAAAAAGCAACGCGTGATGCAATCGTTCTTGATTTAGGTAACAACGCAGAAGCGGTTATTTACCGTGACGACATGCTGCCACGTGAAAACTTCCGTCCAGGCGATCGTATTCGTGGTCTTCTATATGAAGTTAAACCAGAAGCACGTGGTGCACAGTTATTTGTAACCCGTTCTAAACCAGAAATGCTGATGGAATTATTCCGCATTGAGGTGCCAGAAATTGGCGAAGAAATGATTGAATTACGTGCTGCAGCTCGCGATCCAGGTTCACGCGCTAAAATCGCAGTTAAGTCTAATGATAAGCGTATAGACCCTGTAGGTGCGTGTGTTGGTATGCGTGGCGCACGTGTTCAAGCTGTATCGTCAGAACTTGGCGGCGAGCGTGTTGATATCGTACTTTACGATGACAACCCAGCGCAGTTTGTTATTAACGCAATGGCACCAGCAGAAGTGGCTTCAATCGTAATGGATGAAGACACTCACTCAATGGATATTGCTGTTGAAGCTGATAACTTAGCACAAGCTATTGGTCGTAATGGTCAAAACGTACGTTTAGCAAGCCAGTTAACTGGCTGGGAATTAAACGTAATGACTGTTGATGAAATGCGCGCTAAGAACGAAGCTGAGTCAGATAAGTTAATTAACTTATTTACTGAAAACTTAGATATTGATGACGAGTTTGCGTCATTACTTATCAACGAAGGTTTCTCAACACTAGAAGAAGTTGCGTATGTACCTGCTTCTGAGTTTTTAGAAATCGACGGCTTAGATGAAGAAACAGTGGACGTATTACGTTCACGTGCAAAAGATGCATTAACAACGAAAGCCCTTAAAACGGAAGAAAGCTTAGAAGGCGCTGAGCCTGCGGAAGACTTACTTGCGCTTGAAGGCTTAGAGCGTCATTTAGCATTTGTTATGGCAAGTAAGGGTGTAGTAACACTTGAAGACTTAGCTGAGCAAGGCATTGATGAGCTTGTAGATATTACAGAGCTATCTTCAGAGAAAGCGGGTGAGCTAATTATGGCTGCACGTAATATTTGTTGGTTTGCAGACGAGTAATTTATTAACGGAGGTATTAGAGACTATGGCAGAAGTAAATGTTGAAAAACTAGCCGGTGATATAGGTACAACTGTTGATAAATTACTACAGCAGTTTTCACAAGCCGGTATTACCAAACAAGCAGGCGAGAATGTAACAGAAGCTGAAAAAGCAACGTTACTTGATCACCTAAGCAAGCAACATGGCGGTACTGGGTCTGAAGGTCCAGCACGCATGACACTGCAACGTAAGAGCAAAAGCACATTAAGTGTGACTGGCTCTACGGGTAAAGCAAAGGCAGTACAAGTTGAAGTTCGCAAAACACGCACTTACGTGAAAAAGAGTGCTGTTGAGCAAGAACAAGAACAGCAACGTCTAGCCGCTGAAGAAAAAGCGCGTCTTGAAGAGCAGCAAAAAGCTGCACAAGAAGCCGCAGAATTGAAAGCGAAACAAGAGGCAGAACGTAAAGCGAAAGAAGACGCTGATCGTAAAGCCAAAGAAGAAGCTAAACGCAAAGCAGATGCAGAGCGTAAAGCGAAACAACAGCAGATGACCCCTGAGCAAAGTGCTAAGTCTGAGAAAGATCGCATCGAAGCTGAGCGTCTGCAAAAAGAAGCAGAAGAGGCCGCATTGAAGAAAGCTGAAGAAGAAGCGAAACGTCAAGCAGAAGAGGCAAGAAAGCTAGCTGAAGAGAATTCAGCACGCTGGAAGAAAGAAGAAGAAGAACGTAAGAAACGCGAAGAAACCGCGGATCACCACCTTACGACTTCAACTTACGCACGTGAAGCAGAAGATGTAGCTGATGCTCGCGAAGAGCAAGGCTCACGCCGTGCGAAGAAAAAGAAAAAAGCGCCAGCAAAAGATAAATTTGCAGCGTCTAAAGGTAAAAAAGGTAAGCTAAAAGCGCCAGCGTCATTACAGCACGGTTTCCAAAAACCAACGGCTGATGTTAAAAACGAAGTGCGTATTAGTGAAACAATTACAGTTGCTGAGCTTGCATCACGCATGGCTGTTAAAGGCGCTGAAGTTGTAAAAACAATGATGAAAATGGGTGACATGGTTACGATTAACCAAGTTATTGACCAAGAAACTGCACAACTTGTAGCAGAAGAAATGGGCCATAAAGTTATCATCGTTAAAGAAAACGAATTAGAGCAAACAGTACTAAATGACCGTCATGAAGATGGTAAATCTGAGCCACGTGCGCCAGTAGTAACTGTAATGGGTCACGTTGACCACGGTAAAACATCAACGCTTGATTACATTCGTTCAGCAAAAGTTGCTTCAGGCGAAGCCGGTGGTATTACACAGCACATTGGTGCATACCACGTTGAAACTAACGGCAACATGATCACTTTCCTAGATACTCCGGGTCACGCTGCATTTACATCTATGCGTGCTCGTGGTGCTAAAGCGACTGATATCGTAATCCTAGTGGTTGCAGCCGATGATGGTGTAATGCCACAAACTAAAGAAGCGGTACAGCATGCTCGCGCAGCTGGCGTTCCTTTAATCATTGCTGTTAACAAAATGGATAAAGAAGGCGCAGATCCAGACCGCGTTAAAAACGAACTAGCTCAGCTAGACGTTATCCCAGAAGATTGGGGCGGTGATACGCAATACGTTCACATCTCAGCTAAAACAGGTCTTGGTATTGATGATCTTTTAGAAGCTGTATTAATGCAATCTGAGCTGTTAGAACTAAATGCACCAACCGAAGGTATGGCTGCGGGTGTTGTTATTGAATCACGTCTTGATAAAGGCCGTGGTCCAGTAGCGTCTATCCTTGTTCAATCAGGTACGCTTAACCAAGGTGACATTGTATTATGTGGTCTTGAGTATGGCCGTGTTCGTGCAATGCGCGATGAAAACGGTAAAGACATTAAATCTGCGGGTCCTTCTATCCCTGTTGAGATTTTAGGTCTTTCTGGTATTCCAGCTGCAGGTGATGAAGCGACAGTAGTTAAAGACGAGCGTAAAGCACGTGAAGTTGCACTTTACCGTCAAGGTAAATTCCGTGATGTTAAATTAGCGCGTCAGCAAAAAGCGAAGCTTGAAAACATGTTTACTAACATGACTGAAGGCGACGTGTCTGAAGTTAACGTGGTACTTAAAGCAGACGTTCAAGGTTCAATTGAAGCAATTTCAGACTCACTAACTAAACTTTCTACTGATGAAGTAAAAGTGAAGATTGTTGGTTCTGGTGTTGGTGGTATCACTGAAACAGATGCAACTCTTGCTGCAGCGTCTAACGCAATCGTAGTTGGCTTTAACGTTCGTGCCGATGCATCAGCGCGTAAAGTGATTGACTCTGAAAACTTAGACCTTCGTTACTACAGCGTAATTTATGCGCTTATCGAAGAAGTTAAGCAAGCCATGTCTGGTATGCTTGCTCCTGAGTTTAAACAAGAGATCATTGGTCTTGCTGAAGTACGTGATGTATTTAAGTCTCCAAAAATTGGCGCAATTGCTGGTTGTATGGTTACTGAAGGTACTATCAAACGTAGCGCACCAATTCGTGTACTTCGTGATAACGTGGTTATTTACGAAGGTGAACTTGAGTCATTACGTCGCTTTAAAGATGACGTACAAGACGTTCGTAACGGCATGGAATGTGGTATCGGCGTTAAGAACTACAATGACGTTCGCGTTGGTGACCAAATCGAAGTATTTGAAACAGTTGAAGTACAACGTACTCTTTAATTGTTATTAGGTGGTGTTGGACATTCAAGGTTGTACCTCGATAGCTCAACATATCCTATGCTAAGATTTTAAATGGGGGCTCAGCCCCCATTTGTGTATCCATTATTTAGTTAACTTATTATTGTTTTTCAATAAGTTATAATTTTAGGAAAGTGAAATGAGAGAATTTTCTCGCACTGATCGTGTTGCTCAGCAAATTCAAAAAGAAATTGCTGTGATTCTACAACGCGAAATTAAAGATCCGCGCTTAGGCATGGTGACAGTGTCTGCGGTAGAAGTATCGCGCGATTTATCTTATGCCAAAGTTTTTATCACGGTGTTTAACACTGAAGACGAAAATGCAGCAAAACAAAGTGCAAAAGTACTGAACGAAGCAACGGGCTATATCCGTTCGTTACTAGGTAAACGTATTCGCGCACGTATTATGCCAGAGCTTAAATTTGTGGTTGATAACTCATTAATGGAAGGGATGCGTATCTCTAACTTAGTGGACTCTATCATTCGTGAAGATAACGCTAAGCATGTTGATGATGAAACAGATAGCGAAGAAGGCACTAAAGACTAATGGCAAGACGCAGTAAAGGCCGTCCAGTTGATGGTATTTTGTTGTTAAACAAACCAGAAGGCATTTCATCAAACAAGGCATTACAGCAGGCTAAAGGTATTTATTTTGCGCAAAAAGCGGGGCACACAGGTGCGCTTGATCCGCTTGCGACCGGCATGCTGCCAATTTGTTTTGGTGAAGCGACTAAGTTTACC
The DNA here is from genome assembly GCF_057552415.1 of Pseudoalteromonas sp. NH0006-26. The sequence continues at coordinate 106,157 of NZ_BAAJMJ010000006.1, read as the reverse complement.
CAGTTTTTACTCGATACAGATAAAACCTATGTTGTTCGAGCTAAGCTAGGTAAACGTACTACCACATCAGACTCTGATGGCGAAGTGGTCGAAACTCGCGATGTGAATGTTACTTCCCAATTACTAAGCGAAGAAATTGCTAAGTTTTTAGGTGAGTCAGACCAATACCCATCAATGTATTCAGCGCTAAAATATGAAGGCAAGCCTTTATATAAATATGCGCGTGAAGGCATTGAAGTTCCTCGCAAATGTCGAAAAATTAACGTATTTAGCTTAACGCTTGATGAGTTTGATGAGCAAGCCAACGAAATACAAATGACTGCCCATGTATCTAAAGGTACGTATATTCGTACTATCGTTGATGATTTAGGTGAAAACTTAGGCTGCGGCGCGCATGTGATTATGCTGCATCGTAGTGCTGTAGGGCATTACCCTGCAGATAAAATGGTCACACTTGAGCACTTAGAAACGTTATTAAATCAAGCGAAAGAACAAGACGTTGCGCCTTCCACTTACCTTGACGAATTATTATTGCCAATGGATACCGCGTTAGTTGATTTACCCGTTGTGGAAATTACTCAAGAGCAGGGAATGGCATTTAGCCATGGTCAAGCTGTGGTGTTGGGTAAAGCCCTGCCTGAAGGCGCAATAAAGGTACTGGCTGACGGAATATTTATTGGTACTGGCGAACGTAATCCTGATGGCCATTTAAAATCAAAGCGTGGCTTGTCTAATCAACAACCAGAGTAAAGTTTAACTTGTAGTTATGCTGATAATTGGTAGAATACGCCCGCTTAATCGTTTTGGCTGAATTAGTGATCGGCTAAAGCACCTATTAAATTTAACTTTTGGAGTTATTATGTCACTAAGCAATCAAGAAAAAATCGATATCATTGCTAAATTCGCACGCGCTGAAGGCGACACTGGTTCACCTGAAGTACAAGTAGCATTACTTACTTTTGATATCAACAAGCTTCAAGGTCACTTTGCTGATCACAAGCATGACTTCCACTCACGTCGTGGTCTGCTTCGTAAAGTAAGCACTCGCCGTAAACTGCTTGATTACCTTAAAGGTAAAGATATCTCGCGTTACACTGCGTTAATCAAAGAGCTTGGCCTACGTCGCTAAGAACTTGATTATCAAAAGGGGAGCTTTTTAGCTCCTTTTTTTGTGTCTGAATTTTCTCGATTTCCCCAGTACGTCTCAGTAAACCCCTTGAAATATCTAATAAAAGCCATACTATTGTCAGTCACAAAGCGAATGTTTTTGGCATTGCTGCAAGCACTATTTTATCTCGGTGCTAAGCTCGCAATTTTACCTGACTTTGTTATATACTATGGCGCGTAGATAAAAAGGTTTATTTACGGTTATTTACATCATTGCCAATTGTAGTACTTAATTGATTTCCAACTGAATACAATTATGTACTGTAATTGGTACTTTGATGAAAACTTAATTAATACTAAAAATACATTTAAGGAATATTTTAAGTGCAAGCAATTATAAAAGAATTTCAACTAGGTCAACACACAGTGACACTAGAAACAGGTGCTATCGCTCGTCAAGCAGACGGCGCAGTACTAGCAAGCATTGGCGATACGTCAGTACTAGTAACGGTTGTTGGTAAGCGTGAAGCTCAACCAGGTCAAGATTTCTTCCCACTAACAGTTAACTACCAAGAGCGTATGTACGCTGCTGGTCGTATCCCAGGTGGTTTCCTTAAGCGTGAAGGTCGTCCTAACGATGGCGAAACACTTATTGCACGTCTTATTGACCGTCCAATTCGTCCACTTTTCCCTAATGGTTTCGTAAACGAAGTACAAGTTATCGCGACAGTTGTTTCTGTAAACCCTGAAATCCAGCCTGATATGGTTGCGATGATTGGTACATCGGCAGCACTTGCTATCTCTGGTATCCCGTTCAGCGGTCCAATTGGTGCATCACGTGTTGGTTACATCAACGGTGAATACGTACTTAACCCGACACTAAAAGAGCTTGAAGAAAGCCAACTTGATTTAGTTGTTGCGGGTACTGATAACGCTGTACTTATGGTTGAATCAGAAGCAGACGTTCTTGCTGAAGACGTAATGCTAGGTGCGGTTGTATACGGCCATGAGCAATCACAGTCTATCATCAATGCAATTAACGAATTTAAAGCAGAAGCAGGCAAGCCTACTTGGGATTGGACTGCACCTGAGAAAAACGTTGCATTAGAAGAGAAAGTAGCAACACTTGCTGCTGATAAAGTAGGCGAAGCTTACCGTATTACTGATAAAGTAGCGCGTAAAGAAGCATTAACTGCTGCAAAAGATGCGGTTGTTGAAGCACTAACAAGCGAGCTTGCTGAAGGCGAAACACTTGATAAGCAAGAGGTAGGTAAAGTATTCGGTTCACTTGAGAAGAAAATCGTTCGTGGCCGTATCGCTGCTGGCGAAAAACGTATCGATGGTCGTGAACCAGATATGATCCGTGCTCTAGATGTAATGACGGGTGTACTTCCACGTACTCACGGCTCTGCAATCTTCACACGTGGTGAAACACAAGCATTAGTAACAGCAACACTTGGTACAGAACGTGATTCACAGTTAATCGACGATTTAACTGGCACGCACAAAAACCACTTTATGCTTAACTACAATTTCCCTCCATTCTGTGTAGGTGAAACGGGTTTTGTTGGTTCTCCTAAGCGTCGTGAAATCGGTCACGGTAACCTAGCTAAGCGTGGTATCCAAGCAGTAATGCCAACATTGACTGAATTCCCATATTCAATCCGTGTTGTATCTGAAATTACTGAATCAAATGGTTCATCTTCAATGGCATCAGTTTGTGGTACGTCTCTAGCGCTTATGAACGCGGGTGTTCCAATTAAAGCCTCTGTTGCGGGTATCGCGATGGGCTTAGTTAAAGAAGAAGAAAACTTTGTTGTTCTTTCAGACATCTTAGGTGATGAAGATCACTTAGGTGACATGGACTTTAAAGTAGCGGGTACAACTAACGGTATCACTGCTCTACAAATGGATATCAAAATTGAAGGTATCACACAAGAAATCATGCAAATCGCGCTTAAACAAGCGAAAGCTGCACGTTTACACATCCTAGGTGTGATGGACGAAGCGATTTCTGCACCTTCTGAAGAGCTGTCTATGTTTGCTCCGCGTATTTACACGATGCAAATCCCACAGAAGAAAATCGCTGAAGTTATTGGTAAAGGTGGCGCGACTATCCGTCAGCTTACTGAAGAAACGGGTACTACGATTGAAATCGGTGATGATGGCACAATCAAGATTGCTGCTACAGACGGTGAAAGTGCAGCAAATGCAATTAGCCGTATTGAGCAATTAACGGCTGAGCTTGAAGTAGGTACTATCTACGAAGGTAAAGTGGTACGTATCGTTGATTTCGGTGCGTTTGTAAACATTCTTCCTGGTAAAGATGGCCTAGTGCATATCTCACAAATCAGCACTGAACGTGTTAACAACGTTGCTGATCACCTTAGCGAAGGTCAAGAAGTTAAAGTTAAAGTACTAGAAGTAGACCGTCAAGGCCGTGTACGTCTAAGTATTAAAGAAGCAATGGAATCAGCAGCACCTGCAGCTGACGAGTCTAAAGACGCGTAATTGCTAATCTTTCATCCAGATAATTACTGGATAGTATAAAAAGGGGCTGTTTAGCCCCTTTTTTTATGCTTTAATGTTAGCAATCAATTGTGTTCATCATACTCAACACATAACTGGAATGAACCTTACAAGACAGCTTATGTCTTATCTATTTGCTACTTACCTCGGTATTAAGGATTTTAATGAGACTTAAACATTTAGCCTTGGCATCTTTTGCTATTTTGTCTTTAAGCGCTTGTCAGGCTACTACTAAACCCACTGCAATTATTAATGTGCCATTTACTGCACCGCTTGCATCAGATTTTAGAAATGAAATTGCCATTGCACGTTTTTCAGAGCTATTAAACAGAGCAGACTTGAGTACAGAGCAACAAGCAAAGCTCTATTATGACCGTGGAGTACTGTTTGATAGCTTAGGTATGACGACTTTATCGCGAATTGATTTTAATCGAGCGGTTAAGCTCAAGCCCGATTTGGCTGAAGTTTATAACTTTTTAGGTATTCAGCATACTTTGATGCAGCAATACGAAAAAGCATACGAGTACTTTGACTCAGCCATTGAGCTAGACCAAGAGCATGAATATGCGTATTTAAATCGTGGTATTGCCTTGTACTATGGTGATAGAGCGACGCTTGCAAAAGATGACTTTAAAACATTCTTGGAGCGCTCTCCTAACGACCCTTATCGTGTGTTGTGGCTTTATTTAGCCCAAGCGGCACAAGATAAAACTGCGGCACTTGCTGCGTTAAAAGCCAATTCAGCAGCTCTTGATGAAAATGAATGGGCGTATCAGCTTATTGCTTTGTATGTGGGTGATATGAGTGAACAAGCCTTTTTTTCAGGCATAGCCGATGGTGTCAGCTCACAACAAGAATATGCTCAGCGTTTATGTGAGGCTTATTTTTACTTAGCTAAACAGCACCAAGCCGCAGGTGAGCTGGGTATTGCGACTGACTACTTTAGGTTGGCGTTGGCCACGAATGTGCATGAATTTATTGAATATAAGTACGCACGTTTAGAGCTTGAGTTGATGGCCAGTGAAAGCGCTGGCTAACTTTTTTAAATTAAGCGTTTTATTACTGTGCACTAGCTTTATTAGCAGCTCGAGTAATAAACAAAATAGCATTGGCTTTTGGCAAGTATTACATGCCAAAGCCAATGTAATTGACAGTTACTGGCAATTTCCTCGTTACTTTGCAAACCACATTTTGCAATTACCTACCACAGCCTTAGCAACCTTAGCCCGCAATAAAATAGCACATGCTCAATATGGCTATGGGTTGTCATTATTAAGCAATAATCAAACTGAAACGGCTAAGCTATTCTGGCAAGCAAGCTTAGATAAAATAACACTTGCACAACAAGCAAAGCTCGCCGACTTGTTATTCTCTCAAAAACGCTGGCAGGATTTAGCGCTATTAAAAAATCAAAATAAGCTTCCTAAAGGCGATACCTTTTATCACCTGCAATTACAGCAACAAGCACCCATAGAAACGTTAAGTAAATCATTTATGAATAAGTTAGGGTTTTTGGTTGCAAGCGAGCAAATTGCGATACAAAAGCAGTGTACATTTAATGTGTTAATGCTGAGCGATCACCGTGATGGATTATACAGGCTCAATCAATTTCGTAACGCGTACTTAGAAAACCCAGAGCCTAGCCCCAATACCTTTTGTTTTTCAAAACCAGTTTATGTGGGTAATGCAATTAGCTGTAATAGTACTGAATCCAAACGTGCTAAGTGCGATTGGCTGCAATCATCGCTTAAAAAGCAGCTTCCCGCGGAGTTTGATTTTGCAGTTATGATGCCCAAACAAGGTACTGCGAATGTAAAAAATGGTTTAATGCATATTAATTCACAGGCTAGCTACGCGGTGTTTTTACATGAATTAATGCACTTTAATGGCTTTGAAGATGAATATGCTTTACCGGTAAAAAAGCAAGCGTGGCTATGTCAGCTTGAGGGGTTGGTTGCCCCCAACTTATTTATTGCAAAAAAGTCAGATGCTCCCAAAGGGTGGCACAAAAGCCAGAGTTGCCAACAAGGTGGTACAGCCTATAAGCCCAGCGCAAAGTGGTCGATTATGCAATATCAGCAGTTAGGGCTATCTGCGCAATACCGCATGTTGTGGCAAACCCACATAGCACTCAATGCTCATTTATTTATTCGCTTTTAGTGATTAAATACTCGGCTGTAAACTGTTCAAAAGCTGAGCTTGTTTTGCCTCAGTTCATTAATTTATAGGCATTTTTGTTTGATTATTATCCCGCTAGTGGCGCTTTCTATAGACAAAAACTGCGTTTATCAGTATAACTATACGTATTAATGTTGTTAAAAAACAGACATAAAACGTATACCCAAGTCACTTTGGTATTTAATAATAACAAGTAGCGAATTGATAAACTTTATGATTCAAAAAGGCCCTTCATTATGACTTTGCTCTGGATACCCCTGTTATCCTTATTAGGCAGTGTTATTTCTGCATGCACCGGCAAACTTTCTCGAAATCAGGCAACGAGCCTAACGGCTATTGCGCCATTAGCCGCGCTTGCAATTACACTTTATCATGCGCCCGCGGTTCTTGCGGGAGAAACTATTCGTTTTAGCGCGCAGTGGATACCTGCTTTAGGGTTAGATATTTCCTTGCGCTTGGATGGATTGAGTTTACTGTTTTTATTTATGATTTTAGGAATAGGGCTACTGGTGATTTTGTATGCTCGTTATTACCTAAGTCAAAATGATTCACTGCCAAAACTATTTAGCTATTTAATGTTATTTATGACCGCCATGCTAGGCATTGTTATGTCAAATAATGTAATTCAGTTATGGGTGTTTTGGGAGCTAACGAGTATTAGCTCGTTCTTGTTGATCAGTTACTGGTGGCATAAATCAGAGGCGCGCAAGGGGGCGCGTATGGCATTAGCGGTAACAGGTGCCGGTGGTTTAGCCTTACTGGGTGGTTTAATGTTGTTAGGAGACATTGTTGGCAGTTACGATTTAGATACCATTTTAGCCAGTAAAGCGATTATTCAATCTCACGACTTATATGAATTGGCATTGGTATTAGTTTTACTAGGTGCTTTTACTAAATCTGCACAATTTCCGTTTCATTTTTGGTTACCGCACGCCATGGCTGCACCTACGCCAGTAAGTGCATATTTACACTCTGCCACTATGGTAAAAGCAGGTATCTTTTTACTTGCACGTTTTTATCCCGCACTGGCGGGGACCGATACTTGGTTTCTATTGGTCGGTTTGACCGGCTTAACCACGCTGTTATTTGGCGCTTATATCGCGTTATTCAAGCATGATTTAAAAGGCTTGTTAGCCTATTCAACGATTAGTCATTTGGGTTTAATTACATTATTACTAGGCCTAGATACACAGCTTGCAACCGTTGCCGCTATTTTTCATATTATTAACCACGCAACGTTTAAAGCGTCGTTATTTATGGCAACCGGCATTATTGACCATGAAACCGGTACCCGTGATATGCGCAAACTCAATGGCATGTGGCGCTACTTACCTTATACAGCCACCTTGGCGATGGTGGCTGCTGCCGCTATGGCCGGTGTACCGTTATTAAATGGTTTCTTATCAAAAGAAATGTTCTTTGCTGAGACACTGCATCAGCAGGTGCTTGGCTCTATGTCTTGGTTAATTCCGGTGCTAGCGACTGTTGCGGGCGCGTTGTCGGTGGCGTACTCATCACGCTTTATTCATGACGTATTCTTTAATGGTGAGCCAATTGATTTACCGCGTACCCCTCATGAGGCGCCGCGTTATATGCGTGTGCCTATCGAAATTTTAGTGGTGCTATGTATTTTAGTGGGTATTTTCCCGCACTTTGCCGTCGACGGTATCTTGTCGGCTGCATCACTGGCTGTACTTGGTGAGGCAATGCCTGAGTATAAGTTGACTATTTGGCATGGTTTCAATTTACCTCTGCTTATGAGTGGTATGGCAGTAATTGGTGGTTTATTTATTTACGTTAATCGTAAGTACTTGTTCCAGTTCCAGGCGTCGTTACCTCCTTTTAATGCTAAAAAAATCTTCGAGCGTTTTTTAGCGGTAGTGGTTAATTGGTGTCAAAACAAAATCCAATCAACAGAAAATGGCTCATTACAACGCTATGTATTTATTATGTTAGGTGTTGTATTACTTGCCTCTGGTTGGCCATTATTTGAAATGAAACAGCTAGCTGGCAGTGTGCCTAATACTCCGGTTGACATTCAAAACGCAATTGGTGCAGGGCTACTCATAATAGGCGCAATTGCTACCGTTATTTGGCATCGAATTCGAATGGTGTCGTTATTAATGCTGTCGATTGTGGGTTTAATGGTGTCGGTGGCGTTTACCCGTTTTTCAGCGCCTGACTTGGCTTTAACGCAACTTACAGTTGAAGTAGCCACTATTATACTATTAATGTTGGCACTGTTTTTCTTACCACAAAGCACGCCGAGAGAATCTAGCTCGTTGCGCATTTTACGTGATGTGGTTATTTCCTCTACCGTAGGGGTGATTATTGCTAGTATTTGTTACGCTTTACTGACTCGACCGCTTGATTCAATTTCTGAGTTCTTTATTGCTAACGCCAAAATAGGCGGTGGTGGTACTAACGTGGTTAACGTTATTTTGGTTGATTTTAGGGGCTTTGACACCTTAGGTGAAATTACCGTGTTAGGTATTGCTGCACTGGGTATATTTAAACTGCTATCAAGAATTCCACTTTATATGCCTGCAAGCGATAGTGAAGGGCGTCCATGGTCTAAAGATCGTCATCCTATTTTATTGGCTTGTATTTCACAAAGCTTACTGCCATTAGCGTTATTAGTGTCAGCTTATATATTCTTACGTGGTCACAACTTACCTGGTGGTGGGTTTATAGCTGGTCTCGTAACCTCTATAGCCTTTATTTTACAATATATGGCACATGGTACTGCGTGGATAAATGAACGCTTTGATGTTAACTATCGCAAAATTATTGCATCAGGCATTGCTATCGCCATGTTTACAGGTGTGGGAAGTTGGTTCTTTGACAAGCCATTTTTAACTACCTGGTTTGATTACTTTGATATTCCGTTTGTTGGTAAAACAGAGCTTGCCAGCGCCATTGTATTTGATTTGGGCGTGTACTTAACCGTTGTTGGCGCTACGCTGATGATCCTTGCGAGCTTAGGTAATATGACAGCGAACGCAGAGAAAGAAGAGGTAAATATTTAATGGAACTGTTATACGCATCTTGCGTTGGCGTGCTAGTCACCTGTGGCGTGTTCTTATTATTAAGAGCGCGCACATTCCCTGTGGTATTGGGGCTGACAATGATTTCTTACGCGGTTAATTTGTTTTTATTCTCATCAGGGCGCTTAACAATTAATAAAGCCGTGGTACTAGGAACGGGCGCTGATTATGCCGATCCGCTGCCACAAGCCTTAGTGTTAACAGCCATTGTAATTGGCTTTGCGATGACTGCGTTTGTGGTTATTTTATCTATTCGTGGCCGAGCAGATTTAGGTAACGATCACGTTGATGGCAGCCTAACCAGAAGTAAACGCAAGGAGAGAAAATGATTCAGCATTTAGCATCTTTGCCTATTTTACTGCCAATGTTAGCAGCAATTATTTTGTTGCTTCCACCGTGTGGAAAAAGTTTATTTGCACGTCGATTAACGTCTAGTTTAATGGCTATTTTAACCTTTGCAGTCACGGTATTACTGCTGGTTCAGGTTAAAGATAACGGTATTATTGTTTATGCAATAGGTAACTGGTCTGCACCATTTGGTATTGTACTGGTTGCAGATATGCTCTCGACCTTGTTAGTTACCTTAACCGCCTTTTTGGGTGTTGGCGTGGCTTTATATGGCTGTGCTGGTGATGATGAACAAGGTAGCTTTTTCCATCCTTTAATCCATTTTTTGATATTAGGGGTAAATGGTGCATTTTTAACGGGCGATTTATTTAACGTCTTTGTATTTTTTGAAGTGTTATTAATTGCCTCTTATGCGCTATTAATGCACGGTGGCGGCAAGCCCAAAACGCGCGCAGCGCTGCATTATGTTATTTTAAATTTAGTCGGCTCAAGCGTGTTTTTAATTGGTTTAGGTATTTTATACGGAGTATTAGGCACTTTAAATATTGCTGATATGGCTAATAAAGTACCACTGCTAACCGGTGATGATGTTTATTTAGCAAAAGCAGGCGGGTTACTATTACTCGTTGTATTTGCACTTAAAAGTGCATTATTACCATTGCATTTATGGTTACCAAACGCCTATGCAAGTGCCACACCTGTGGTTGCTGCATTATTTGCGATTATGACTAAAGTCGGTGTTTACGCAACCTTACGTGTATATACAGTGATATTTGGTGAGCAAGCCGGCGAGCTTGAACATATGGCGCAGTCTTGGCTGTGGGCGCTGGCCATTGCTACCATAGTGATTGGTGCAATAGGGGTGTTAGCCTCACAAGATTTACGCAAGCTTACCGCTAATTTAGTGCTGGTTTCTGTAGGGACGTTGGTGGCATTAGTGGCATTACAAAACATAAATGCCACCGCTGCATTGCTTTACTATTTAGTGCACTCAACGTTAGTGACTGCAGCGCTATTTTTACTTGCTGATTTAATTGCAATACAACGAGGTAAAGCTGGCGACCGACTAGTCGGTGGGCGTGCAGTAAAACAACCATTCTTATTGGGGGCATGTTTTATTATTGCCGGTTTAACCGTCATTGGTATGCCACCATTTTCGGGCTTTGTTGGCAAAATTTGGATTTTAAAAACCACATTAAATAGTGAGCAAGCACTGGTGTTTTGGCCTGTTTACTTAATTATGAGCCTAGCGCTTATTGTGGCTATATCACGTGCGGGTACAAGTTTGTTTTGGGAACGTAAAGACAAAACAGGTGATGGTAGCGATGTTGCTAATGCCCATCCGCTACAAGTAACCGTGTTAGTTGGTTTATTAGTAAGCTCAATACTACTGGTTGTTTTTGGTGACGTGGCAACACAATACGCACTCGAAGCGGCAGCACAACTTCACGATATTAGTGGTGGTATTAATGCGGTACTTAAGGGAGGTATGTAATGCGCTTACAAGCTCGTTTTCGTTGGTTACCTACGCCGTTTCGTAGTCTGTTTTTATTTATAGTATGGCTATTATTAAATAACAGTGTGTCGGTAGGGCATATTATATTAGGAGCGATATTAGCATTGTTAATACCGTTATTTAGTATGTCATTTAGAGATCCGCAACCGCTGATACTAAAGCCTGGGCTGGCATTTAAGCAGTTACTGATCGTACTTTACGATATTATTGTGGCTAATTTGCAAGTAGCATTATTAATTCTAGGCCCTTCAAAAAATCTGCGTCCAGGCTTTGTTAAAGTGCCTATAGATCTAATGCATGAAATGCCAATTACTATTTTAGCCAGCTGTGTGTCTTTAACGCCGGGTACGGTAAGTGCCGAGGTTTACCCGCTGATTAAATCGCTTAATGAAGACGATGAACCGGTACAGCGATATTTATTAATTCACGTGTTAGATTTAGATGATGAGCAAGCGCTTATTAAACAAATTAAAGCACGTTACGAAGCTCCCCTAAAGGAGATATTTCAATGTTAGATACAGTATTACTGATTGTTTTTTCAATGGTTGGATTGTCGTTATTACTTAATCTATGGCGACTTATTATTGGCCCATCAGTTCCAGATCGTATTTTAGCGCTAGATACTATGTACATTAACGTGATTGCACTGATTATTTTATACAGTATTAGTATGGGTACGGGGTTGTACTTTGAAGCAGCCTTACTTATTGCCATGCTTGGGTTTATAAGTACGGTAGCAGTATGTAAGTATTTACTTCGTGGCGACATAATTGAGTAAGGTATTAAAATGATAAGTGAATGGATCGTATCAATATTGCTGCTGTTAGGTGGGTTATTTATTTTAATTGGCTCAATTGGCTTAATTAAATTACCTGACTTTTTTATGCGTTTACATGGGCCAACGAAAGCGACGACTTTAGGTATGGCGAGTATTCTTACCGCTGCTATGGTATTTTTTGCTAATTCAGTCAGTGGCTTAAGTGTAAAAGAAATATTAATCACTATATTTTTATTAATCACTGCACCTATCAGTGGCTACATGCTGATTAAAACCGCAATTCATCATAAGCTTAAAGCCAAAGAGGGAACAAAAGGACTCGATAATATCGAAAAAGATTAGCTTTGAGCACAAACGATTAAAAGCCGAATAAACGTGTGTTATTCGGCTTTTTTGTTTTTTGGTTGTCCCCATTTACAACACTTGTTGAACATGTAAGTATGACGCTAATTCAAATACAAAAGGATATTAATATGGGTAAGGTAATACTGCTTTCACTTTTAATTTTTTCAACTAACTTATATGCAGCGCAAACTGCCAAACAGCAAAAAATTGACGAGCTGGTAGAGGTGATGAACATGGACGCCATGGTTGACTCTATGTATGCGCAAGTTGAGGGCATGATGCAAAATATGTCGGTGCAAATGGGCGTAAAGCCAGATGAGAAAGCAATTTTCGACAAGTATTATGCTGATATGACCGAGGTATTAAAAACAAAAATGAGCTGGCAAAAAATGCAGCCGATGATGATTAACCTCTACGATAAACAGTTTACTGAACAAGAAATTAGCGACATGCTGGCTTTTTATAAGACTGAATCAGGGCAGGCCATTTTAAAAAAAATGCCACAGGTAATGCAAGAATCAATGCAAATGTCGCAGGCTTTAGTGCAAGACGCAATGCCTGAAATTCAAGCTATTGCTGGTGAGCTTGGTGAAGCACTTAAACAATCGCGAAGCGAAGTAAACTAAGCAAGTAACCCTCAAATTTAGCAGTCATTCTATGGTGGCTGCGCTTATCTTTACTTTCTTCCCCCACCCCAGTCGTGTGTTTAATTAATTGTTGACCTATGTGTCACACATAGGTTTATTATGTTGTCATTAAATAACCAGAGGTTTAATGATGTACGTAAAGCAATTAGCTAAAACACTGGGTGTAACCCAAGACACGGTGCGCCATTACACGCGAATAAAACTGCTTAATCCTATTCGTAGTCAGCACAATGGTTATCAAGTGTATACCGCAGCGGATCAGCAACGTTTAAAGTTTATTATTAGTGCCCGTCAACTTGGTTTTTCAATAAAAGATATTCAACAAATTATTGCACAGTCAGAGCAAGGGCAGTGTCCTTGTCCGCTAACACGACAATTAATAGCAAAGCGACTAGAGGAAACAGAGCAGCACTTTCAAGAAACACTTAAATTACGCACGCGAATGCAAGCGGCGGTTAAACAGTGGGATAAATCGCCTGATGGGGCTGTAAGTGCCGATATATGTAGCTTAATAGAGACCTTTGTTGATCCGATCTCTGAAGTTAAAAATACTAAGGAAGCGTTATGAGTAATGAATCCACCACGCAAAACTTTATGATTGAAGGCGCAAATTGCGGTAGTTGCGTAGCTAAAATAGAGAAAGCGCTGAAAAATGTAAAGGGTGCACAGCGCGTTGAAATGAACTTTGCCGATCGAACTGTGCAAGTAGAAGGTTGTGCAAAGGCTAAGCAGCTAATGCAGGCTGTCGCCGAAATAGGCTATCAAGCTAAACCTATGAATAGTGACTCTCAGCAAGACGCCCTAGATGAAAAAGCCGAAGCTGATAACGCGCACTATAAAAAGCTCATGCGCAATATGGTATTGGCATTGGGTTTGGGTGCGCCATTAATGCTTTATGGTTTAATTTTTGATATGAGTGTCACCACCCAAGCTCAGCGCATTGGCTGGTTTATTGTTGGAGTGATGACGTTGGTGGTAATGGCAGTGTCGGGTAAGCAATTTTATACAGGCGCGTGGCAGTCATTTAAAAATCATACAGCGAATATGGATACTTTGATTGCGCTTGGTACGGGTACAGCCTGGCTATATTCAATGGTGGTGGTGATCATGCCAAGTATATTACCTGAGGTGGCTAGGCACGTTTATTTTGAAGCCTCAGCGATGATCATAGGCTTAATTAGTCTTGGCTTAGCTTTTGAAGTAAAGGCGCGAGGGCGCACCTCTGAGGCGATTAAACGCTTAATTGGTTTACAACCTAAAACTGCACGAGTGATCCGTGATAACCAAGAGCAAGATATAGCTATAAGCCAAGTTGTAAAAGGCGATGTGGTTCGTGTGCGCCCTGGTGAGAAAATTTCAGTCGATGGAGATGTCATCGAAGGCAGTAGTACACTAGATGAATCAATGCTCACTGGTGAACCTATGCCAGTTAATAAAGGTGAGGGCGATAAGGTTGTTGCTGGTAGTATAAGTAAAAGTGGTACTTTGTTGTTTAAAGCAACTCATATTGGCAGTGAAACCACCTTAGCGAACATTATTAATATGGTTAAACGTGCGCAAAACTCTAAGCCTTCAATTGGGCGCTTAGCCGATGTTATTTCAGGCATATTTGTACCTACAGTGATGATTATTGCGGTGCTAGCAGGTTTAGCATGGCTTAACTTTGGCCCACAGCCAAGCATTGCTTATGCGGTTGTTGCAATAACCACGGTTTTAATCATTGCTTGCCCGTGTGCGCTGGGTTTAGCTACACCGATGTCAATTATGGTCGGCATAGGTAAAGCTGCTCAGTCGGGTATACTCATTCGTAACGGTGAAGCGCTGCAAACTACAGCTAAAATAACCACCATGATCTTAGATAAAACGGGCACTATAACTGCCGGTAAACCAACCGTGACAGATGTGGTCACGTTCAACCAAAGCGACAGCACCGAGGTGCTAAAGTTAGCAGCCAGCCTTGAAAGTGGCTCTGAACATCCATTAGCCGAAGCGATTGTTAATTTCGCTAAAAATAAAAACATCACCCTTGAAAAAGTCAGTGATTTTAATGCTGTGACCGGACAAGGTGTGCTTGGTACTATTAATGAGCAAAACCTGTTGTTTGGCAATCAGGCGCTGATGAAAAGCCACAGTATAGATATTGCAAAGGCAATACCGCAGGCGGAGCAGCTTGCTAGCGCTGCTAAAACGCCGATGTACTTTGCTATTGGCAATCAATTACATGCCATTATTGCGGTTGCCGACCCAATAAAAGAAGATTCAGCTGAAGCTATTAAACGCTTACAAAATAAAGGTATTCATGTGGTTATGCTGACAGGCGATAACCAAGCGACCGCTAAAGCCGTTGCCAGCAAAGTCGGTATTACAGACTTTATAGCCCAAGTAATGCCAGATGATAAAGCCAGTGAAGTGACTAAGCGCCAATCTCAAGGTGAAATTGTAGGCATGACTGGCGATGGTATAAATGATGCGCCAGCGTTGGCACAAGCCGATGTTGGATTTGCGATTGGCACTGGTACAGATGTAGCTATTGAAAGTGCGGATATAACGCTGATGCGAGGCTCGCTTCATGGCCTTGCAGATGCGATAGCTGTAAGTGGTGCAACCATAACTAATATAAAGCAAAATTTGTTTGGTGCGTTTATTTATAACATTGCAGGTATTCCGGTTGCTGCAGGGCTGTTGTATCCGTTTTTTGGTTTACTACTAAACCCAGTCGTAGCAGGGGCGGCAATGGCTTTGTCATCGCTTACGGTGGTTACTAATGCCAACCGATTACGTTATTTTAAACCGAGTAAATCGTAATTTTCTTTGAGGGTCTTCATTATGTTATTAATTAATTTATTAGGCGTTTTACTTATTATCGCTATTATTTATTGGTTTTGGTGGTATGAGCCAAATAAAGTAAACAGTGATAGCAATCAAATAACCATTACGGTGAGTAACGGCGTGTATTCACCAGCGTATATTAAGGTGGCAGCGAATACGCCTCTGACTCTGAACTTTAATCGACAAGATAGTTCTCCTTGCGCTGAAACAGTGATTTTCCCCACCCTTGAACTCAGTGAAACGCTAAGCATGGGTGAAAATGCACCTATTGAGATACCTACGCTTGATGCCGGCGAATATGCCTTTCATTGCCAAATGCAAATGTATAAAGGTAAGTTATTGGTTTATTGATAAAACTAAACGTGTCTCTGATGCGTATGCTCAAGCAGAAAATATAAAAGGTGTAGTATGAATAAATTAAATCCTAAAAAACTGCTCAATAGCAAGTGGACTGCCATTCCAGCCATTAATAAAGAAAAGCACTTTATTATTGTTGAGGTCGAATTTGATGAAGACGGTAATGTGATTGAATGTATCACTGAGGCGGTGATGTCAAAAAATCAATATCCTATTCAGTGGCGCGATTTAAAAGATGAACAAAGATGGCGTCAAGGCTGGAAGTGACCGCTAGTACTCATGCCCAGATAAATGGGCATGAGTGATATCAAATTAGTATCCCGCGCGAAGTTTATTCCCTGTTTTTAGTCTTTATTCGCCATACGGCGACAAATCCTTATTTTTTCCTTCCCCGTTAAAAAATAAATTTATATGTTTCTAAAAATTCATTTAAGTTGTTTATTTTCAATTTGTTACCTATTTAATTTAACCTGTTTAATTACGCGTTTTTAATTTGTTCAGTTGCGATTTATCCCTGTAGCGGCTCAGTTTTGTTGTTTTACTTTGAATTGAAGATAGGTGTGTCTTTTTTAGATGATTTAACTTATTGAATTTTAAAGGGTATCTTTTTAGTTAAAAGTAGCTGTTGCAAAAGAGCAACAAAATGCGATGCATTTTTAAGTAAAAATCACATTTTTATTTTTAACTTGTTGTTTATAAATTAAAAAATAAACATGGCATTGAAGTTGTAGTACCTAAGCTGTATTTAGCAAAAAGTGCTTAAGCTTAACGCTTAACTTTACAACCCAATGAAGGAATTACGTTATGACAACATTTAAATCAACACTGGTATTAATGGCTATTGCTTCTTCATCTGCGGCGTTTGCTGCAACAGATTTTGACACACTGGATGTAGATGGTAATGGCGCGATAAGCCAAGCTGAAGCATCAGTAGATGCCTCACTTATGAGCAAGTTTACAGAGCTTGATACGGATAAAAACGGCGAGCTTTCTGAAGCAGAATTTTCTAAGGCTTAAAAGGCCAATATTCAACGCTATTACTTATTCTGAGTTGCCAAAGACAACCTAAATAGGCAAGGGAGCCTATGAAAGAGAATAACTAGGATGTACGGCTGTAGCGTTGAGTTAATTAATTTATACCCAAACATTGCATACTTTGAAGGATTAATATTATGAAAAAATTACAGTCAACTCTTGTACTTATGGCACTTGCTTCTTCATCTGCAGTATTTGCCAGCACAGACTTTGAAACTCTTGATGTAGATGGTAGTGGCGCAATTAGCCAAGCTGAAGCATCAGTTGCGGCCGAACTTATGGAGCAGTTTGCAGAGCTGGATGGTGATGGCAATGGTGAACTTTCTAAAGACGAATTTTCAGCATACTAACTTTCTAATTCCCTAAGGATCTTTGAAAAGGATTTCTTACCCACTTTTTTATTAAGCTAAGGATTTATTATGAAAACATTTACTAAAACGCTTGCTTTAATTGCACTTGCTTCGTCTTCTGCCGCTTTTGCTGCGGTTGACTTTGATTCTTTCGATACTGATGGCGACGGCGTTATTAGCCAGTCTGAAGCACAAACTAATTCGCAACTAGCTAAATTATTTGATGACTTAGATATTGACGGGAATGGTGAATTATCTAAACAAGAATTTGCCAAAGTTCAGTAACAAACACGCACAATCTTTAACGATACAGATAAAAGCAGCCGAATAATTTCTCGGCTGCTTTTTTATTTACTTATCTTCTAAACGTTTGGTTTTAAAATCAGATTCATTTATCCACTTAGGCCAGTCGCCATTATTGGCAAGTTGACTGGCTATATCTATAACCAGCTCGATATCTTGTTTTGCACCAGCTAATGACCATGTATCTGAATAGTCGTCGGCTTCTTTATGGTATTTATGACTGATGTAGTCAGGATCGGTATCACCTAAGCTCATAAACAGTAAACTTGGCACGCCTTGTTTAGCGAGTGAGAAATGATCTGATCTAAAAAACAATCCATTTTGTGGGCGAGGATCCATTTTTACCACGCGTCCTTGTGCTTTAGCCGCGCTTGCTAAGTAACTCTCCATTTCTGATAGGTTGTTACCGTATTGCAAAATATAATCGGTTTCATCGAGCACGTTCATACCATCGATATTTAATAATCCGACCATTTTTTTAGTGGCAATCATATTCCCATTGGCAAATTCTTCTGAGCCGATTAGACCTGTTTCTTCGGCGGTAAAGTTAGCAAACAGGATTGAGCGCTTAAACGGCTTTTGCTGATGCATTTTGCTCATAATGCGAGCAATTTCAAGCGTTGCTGCAGTGCCTGAAGCATTATCGACTGCGCCATTATAAATTTTAGGTCCACTGTCGGTTTGTTTAGTACCAAAATGGTCCCAATGGGCACTAATAATAACGTATTCGTCAGGGGTTTCACTGCCCGTAATTTGTGCAACCACATTATGTGATTTAGCGTGTGACACTTCATTTTTAAATGCAAGGTTCGCCTTTAAGTTCAATTCCTTGGCTTGAAATTGCTTACTTAATGCGTGTTGTTTTAATTGTTGATAATTTAAGTTTGCCGATGTAAATACTTGCTCAGCGGCATCAAGTGTTAACCAGCCCATAACCGGCAGTTCAGATGCATTAAGGTTGTTGTCCATCAAGCTATACTTGGTGCCCGTGTTTGAGCTTTCAACTACGCCCCAAGGGTATGCGGCTGGGGCTGTTTCATGAACAATAAATACCGCTTTTGCACCTTGGCGTGCGGCTTCTTCATATTTATAAGTCCAGCGGCCATAGTAGGTCATGGCATTGCCTGTAAATAGTGTATCGTCTTGGGTGGCAAAGCCCGGATCGTTCACCAGCACAATAACGGTTTTATCGGTTACATCAACATTGGCATAGTCGTTCCAGTTATATTCTGGCGCGTTAATCCCATAACCAACAAATACAATATCGCTATTGCGGACATCAATAATCGGCTGTAACTGCTTTGTACGGGCGGTGAAGTCTTTACCTGCAATAAAGCTAAGCTTCCCCATAGTTAATTGCATGTTTTGATCTGCAGTTAGCATGGCCATTTTAACTGGCTGTAAATACTTCCCTTGATACGCGCCAGACAACCCCATTGCTTGGTATTGCTCACTTAAATAACCAACGGTTTTAACTTCACCTAAGGTAAGCGGGCCGCGTCCTTCAAAGTCATCTGACGCTAAGGTTTTAATATGCTGTTTAAGATTATTTAAACTAACGCCAGAGGTGTTTTCAAGAGATGAAGCTGGCGTTGTAGGCTCAGAGCAACCCGTTAGTGCAATAGCTAAAAAAAGTGCAGTGATTTTTATATAAGACATAACTACTTAAAATAATAATTTTTTTCGACTATAACCCCAAGTAACCGGTAAATGCGAATTTTTATCTCTTTTAACCTTATTTTTATGTCGCTTACCTCTTCACCTATTTACCCGTTCACTGCCTTTAGGTAAGTTAAAACAATAACAAAAGGGATAAAGCAATGAAGCAATTTAATCGTCGAGACTTTTTAAAAGCAGCCAGTGTTGCCGCAGCTGCAGGTGTAGTGAGTGGTTGTGCATCAAGTGGAAGTGCTAATGCAAGCGCACCAAAACAGCAAGGGCGCAGCGTTATTGGTTTAGTCGCGCCTAAAATGGATGTGGTTAGAGTGGGCTTTATTGGTGTGGGTCAGCGCGGTTATGGACATGTAAAGCGCATGAGCCATATTGAAGGTGCGCAAATAGTCGCTATTTGTGACACGCACACTGAGGTGCTAGAGCGAGCTGCCAATTATTTAGTTGATAAAGGGGTAGCTAAGCCGGCGTTGTATACTGGTAGTGAGCACGCCTATCAACAAATGCTTGAACGACAAGATATAGATATAATCATTATTTCTACTCCTTGGGCATGGCATGCACCTATGGCTATCGATACTATGAACAGCGCAAAACATGCTTTTGTTGAAGTGCCTCTGGCACTGACTGTTGACGAAATGTGGCAAATTGTAGATACCGCCGAGCGTACTCAAAAAAATTGCATGATGATGGAAAATGTTAACTATGGTCGCGACGAGTTAATGGTATTAAACATGGTGCGCCAAGGTGTATTTGGGGAGCTGTTACATGGCGAAGCGGCCTATATCCATGAGCTGCGTTGGCAAATGAAAGAGCTTGAGCACAAAACAGGCTCATGGCGAACGCAATGGCATGCAAAACGTGATGGTAATTTATACCCGACCCATGGATTAGGCCCTGTATCGCAATATATGAATATAAATCGTGGCGATAGGTTTGATTTTTTAACCTCAATGAGCTCTCCTTCGCTGGGTAGAAGCGCGTATGCACAACGTGAATTTGCAGCGGATCATTCCCGTAATCAGCTTAATTATATTGCCGGTGATATGAACACGACACTGATTAAAACTCTCAAGGGGCGCAGTATTATGGTACAGCACGATACAACAACCCCTCGGCCATACTCTCGACATAACTTAATCCAAGGCACGAATGGGGTGTTTGCCGGTTTCCCTAATCGTATTGCGCTTGAAAATGGCGGACCAACAAGCTTTCATGAATGGGATTATGATATGAGCGCATGGTATGAGCAGTACGACCATCCCCTATGGATTAAAATGGGTGAAGAAGCACAGCGCAATGGCGGCCACGGGGGCATGGACTTTTTAATGTTTTGGCGAATGATTTATTGCCTAAGAAATGGCGAACCGCTGGATCAGGACGTTTACGATGGCGCAGCATGGTCGGTTATTTCACCGTTATCAGCCCTGTCTGTGAGTGAGCGTAGCCGCTCAATCGATATTCCCGATTTTACTCGCGGTGCATGGCAAACAGCAAAGCCTTTAAGCATTGTAAGCTAAGGTTTATAGCAGGCACAAAAAAAGAGCGCATGCGCTCTTTTTTTATTTAACAGTTTTTTACAATAAGGATCAGCTACTTCTTACATCTACTTTTAATTTAAGCTTTTGTCCTGGCTGTAAGTATTTTTGTCCGGCAAGGTTATTCCATTTAATAATATCGCTCACTGTTAAATTAAACTTAGACGCTATACGCGCTAAAGAATCGCCTCGGCGCACTTTGTAGGTAATAGTACGATTAGTATTACTCGTCGACTTTTTAGGCTGGCTAGCTGACTTATAAACTACCAATTTTTGATTTAAACGCAGTACTACATTTTTTTTCAGCTTATTCCACTTAGCTAATTCACTCATAGTTACATCGTATTCGCGGCTAATATCCCATAGGGTATCGCCACTTTTTACCGTATGAGAAAGTTTAGTGCGTAAACTTTTATTAGCGGCCGCACGTACTTGCTGAGGCAAATGTTCACTGTTAATTTTACCATCAGTGAGTGGTACTAAAATTTGTTGACCCACACGAATTACGTTTGAGTTAAGCTTATTTAATGACTTAATCGCGCTGATACTAGTGGTAAATTTATCTGCAATCACCGACAAGCTATCGCCACGTTTGACCTTATATTGCTGCCAACGAAGACGGTTTTTAATCGCTGTAGCGGTAAGCTTTTCAGTGAATTGTTCTACTTTATCGGTAGGAAGTAATAAAAAGTGTGGGCCATCAGGATCGGTTGCCCAGCGGTTAAATCCTGGATTTAATCGATATAGTTCGGTAAGGGTCATATCGGCCATATCCGCAGCCAGTGCTAAATCTATTTGTGACTCAATATTAACCACTTCGACTACTTGTGCGTTAATTATTGGCTTCCACGACACTTTAAACTCATCTGCACGTTTTAGTAAATCAGCTAAAGCTAATAATTTAGGCACGTAGGCGGTGGTTTCACGAGGTAAATCTAGTGACCAAAAGTCGGTAGGTAAATGCTTTTTACGATTCTTTTTAATCGCACGCAGCAAGCGGCCTTCACCTGAGTTATAGGCGGCAATTGCGTTCAGCCAATCACCTTCAAGGGTTTTGTGTAAGTACGAGAGATAATCAAGTGCAGCGCGTGTAGACTGCACAATATCGCGACGACCGTCATACCACCAGTTTTGTTTTAAATCGAAACGCTCGCCAGTTGCAGGCATAAATTGCCAAATACCCGATGCAGTACGGTGAGAGTAGCCATAAGGGTCGAATGCACTTTCTACAATGGGTAAAAGTGCAATTTCGATGGGCATTTCACGCTTTTCAATTTCTTCAACAATAAAATGTAAATACGGCTCAGCACGTTTAGAAATGCGATCTAGGTATGCCTGATGACGTGCATAATAATTACGCTCAGCGACCACTGGGCGATTTTGTGGAATATCAATAGATAATTGGTAACGAATTCGCTCCCAAACATCGTCAAACACAGGGGCTTCTTCTTCAATATCGTTTACTTGTTGATATTGCGCATTCATCATTAATGCAGTGCTAATATCATTTGGGCTGGCGCCTTCAAGCTGGTTTTGAGCTTGATTTTGTGAATCTGTGTTTAACGTTGTCAGTGTTTGACAACCGCCTAGCGTCATCGCTAAGACCAATAAAAGAGGAGATTTATTCATAAATACCAATACATAGGGTAAAAAACTCGGCGAATACTACCCATAATGAGTCAACATTGCCACTTATGACCGTTAAAAGTTCCAAACAAATATGATTAGAAAATGTTAACTTATTGTTTATTAACTAATCGTTTTATTATTATTGTTGCTAGCTTAAAAATGATCTTTGAACTTTCTCAGACTAGCAAAGTTTTCCCAAGGTTCATTGTTTTTTGTAACTAAACAATACTCTTTTGGTAATGACTCTGTAATATTGGGTAAGTTGCTACGCATGAAAGGGTTAACTTTAAGCTCTTGACCTATGGTGCTTGGCAAGCTTATTTCATCATTTTTTCGCAATTCATCTACTTGCTGGCTGTAAGCGAGTAATTCGGGGTTTCGTGGCTCAACCGCTTTTGCAAAGGCCAAGTTTGCTTGGGTGTATTCGTGGGTGCAATATACTTTGCAATCACTTGGCAGTACTCGCAACTTATTAAATGAATGCCACATTTGCTCTGGGCTGCCTTCAAATAAGCGCCCACAACCGCCGCTAAATAGGGTGTCGCCAGTAAAGGCCAGTGCATCATTAATATAACAAATATGGTCTAGGGTGTGCCCAGGAGTCGCTATAATGTCAAATGGAATGTTTAAAACGCTAATTGTATCACCTTCATTTAAAGGCGTTGTTATTCCCTCAAATGGGCTATTACTTGGGCCGTAAACTGTGATGTTAGGGTACTGCTTTACTAATTGAGCTACGCCATCGGTATGATCATAATGATGATGGGTAATTAAAATACCGCCAAGGGTTAAGTTATGCTGTGCTAAATGCTCTAAAACTGGCGCTGATTGCCCAGGATCAACCACCCACGCTTGGTTATTCTGCTCGGTGGTTAAGCACCAAATGTAGTTATCAGAAAAGGCTTTAATTGCTTTGACTTGCACCATGTATCGTTGCTCTATAAAGTGGTATTTAATTAATATTATAACGAGCTTATATAATGAAACCAGCCCTTAGTTTTCAAGAAGGTCCCAAACCGTTGTCCTGGCAGCAGTTTCCGCATGGTGATTATTTACGTTGTGATATAGAACGCAAATTGTCGCCGTGGTTACCGCGTATGTTTGGCTATCATATGCTTAAATTAGGTAATTTAAGCGGTGAATTAGACACCAGTAAAAGCTCCATTAAACATCAAGTATGTGTTGCAGAGCTTGGCCCATACACGGGGGTGGTTGCCGATATAGACGAACTGCCTTTTGATGAGCACTCTATAGATGCTTGCATTATGAGCCATTGTTTAGAATATCACTCAGATCCACATCATATTTTACGTGAGGCTCATCGAACCCTTATTCCAGGCGGTTATATTGCCATTACGGGTTTTAATCCGTTTAGCTTTTGTGGGTTAGCGCAGTTACTGCCGTTTAGCCGTCAAAAATTACCGTGGACAGGGCGCTTTTTTACTCCTGCACGGGTAAAAGACTGGCTAAATTTACTTGGATTTGAAATTGTGGCCGATGAGCGCTTTATTTATTCGTCGTTGGCGCGTGGTAATCGCTTATCGCGGTTTGCATTTTGGCGCAGCTTTACCAAACAGTATTTAAAACCTATGGGCAGTGTGTATATGCTGGTGGCCCGAAAGCGGGTTGCGCCACTTACACCAATCAAACCTAAGTGGCATGCTCGTCCACAATTTGCGCCAATAAAAGGGGTAGGGCTTAGGCAAACCTCAAAACAGCATTATCAACAAAATAAAAAATAGCATGATGAAGAGGGTTACGGTTGGTAACCTTCATCATCGAGTAAATTGTTGCCGCTGGCTGCATCACGAGCAAGGTCGTCAACAATTTCGTTATATTTGTGGCCACTGTGGCCTTTTACCCATTTCCAGGTAACGTCGTGCTCGGCACAGGCTTTGTCGAGACGTTTCCATAAATCGACATTTTTAACCGGCTTTTTAGCCGAGGTTTGCCAACCGCGTTTTTTCCAATTGGTGATCCAAGACTCAATACCCTGCTTAACATATTGGCTATCGGTAGTCAGGGTTACAGGGCAGGCACGATTAAGAGATTCTAGCGCCACAATGGCTGCCAGCATTTCCATACGGTTGTTGGTTGTAAGCTTATAACCTTGGCTTAATTTTTTTTCATGGGCTTCATAAATCATAAAAATACCATAACCACCGGGGCCTGGATTACCTAAACACGAACCATCGGTGTAAATCTCTACGGTTTTTTGCACTGTTTTACCTTGATATTATGTACAATAAAGTGATTATAGAAAGATACCAGAGTCAGGCTTAATTCGATATGGCACGCAGACAAATAGTTTTAGATACAGAGACCACCGGCATCGACCCTAAACAAGGGCATCGTATCATTGAGATCGGCTGTGTGGAGCTTATGAATCGCCGGTTAACCGGCAATAATTTTCACGTTTACATAAATCCGCAGCGCAGCATTGAAGAAGAAGCAATCGATGTTCACGGTATTACTAATGAATTTTTACGCGATAAACCGCTTTATCGTGACATTGCTCAAGAGTTTTTTGACTATATTAAAGGGGCTGAGTTAGTTATTCATAATGCGCCGTTCGATATTGGCCATATGGATAATGAATTTGCGTTATTAAACCAAGGCTATCAAAACACCCATAGTTTTTGTGGCGTGCTTGATACCCTTAAAATGGCGCGTGACTTGCATCCAGGGCAAAAGAACAACCTAGATGCACTTTGTCGCCGCTACGATGTTGATAACACTAAGCGGACGTTACACGGCGCCTTACTGGATTCTGAAATTTTAGCCGATGTTTACCTGGCAATGACCGGGGGGCAAGTAAAGCTAAACCTAAATCAAAACAAAGATGACTCAAGTGAAGATCAAAAAGGCGGTATTAGACGCCTAAGTAGCGACAGGGCGCCTTTGGTAGTTATAGCAGCTAGCGATGCAGAGCAAAGCGCACATCAAACGCGTTTAGACATTGTACAAAAGGAGGGCGGCCATTGTTTATGGCGCGCTGAATAGGGCATTATTATGAAAACGCTATTAGTAGTTTCACTGCTTTTAATTGCCGTGTGTTTCCACCCCGATGCACACAGCGTAAAGCAAGTTGAAGAGTTAAAAGGCAGCGGTAAACAAAATGAAATCCCGTTACTGGATAACCGTTTTCGTGTTGATGACAAAATTGATGAAATAAAATTAATATTTTTTAGACGCCCAGGATCGCCTGCCGTAATTTTAGTAAGACCCGATGGTACTAAATACTTTGCAACCAATGCGGTGAGAAACACTAGTCTTGATTGGTACGACGAATTAAATTATGACTTAGTGGTTATTCGCAATCCCATGCCTGGGCCGTGGCAAGTTATTGGCCAAATAATGCCAGAAAGCCGCATTGTTGTTATTGGTGAGCTATCGCTAAAAGTAGACCCACTGCCTAAAATTCTGTTTCAGGGTGAAACTGTAAAGGTAACTGGTGAGATTTTAAATGATGGCGAGCCGATTCGCGCCAACCTATTTAAAGATGCGGTATCGCTTAATGTAAGCTTTGTGAGCACCAATAATGAAAACTTTGAAAACTTTGGTGCAGGCATACAACAAGTAACTGAATTCAAAGATGATGGCTACGGGTTCGATGAAAGCGCTAAAGACGGTGTGTTTACCGGTGAGTTTACCTTAAATTTCACACCTGGCGAGTGGCGCCCTGAGCTTTATATTACCACTGATGTATTAGAGAGGCGGGTGGTTCAAGATCCTATTGTTGTGCATGAGCCGCCTTTCAGTTTTACCTCCGTTGAAGCAACCGAAGAGGGGGATGATCATCGCATTACCATCAATATTGATGATGAGCTTTTAAAACCTGAGACGGTGATCATGCAAGGTAAAATTTATTATCCCAATGGTGAAGAGCAGGTATTTTACTTAGATAGCAACAGCACTACTGCTAGAGAGCTGGCTTTACAAGATTATGGTTGGGGGCGCTACAACATTGAAATCTCTGTTTTTGGCTCAACAATCAATGACCGAGAGTTTATGGCTACATTGCCAACCTATTTATTTGAAATAGAAAGACCGATTGAAGTGATTCCAGAAATTCCAGTTGCCAGTGTTAGCGAACCAGAAATTATTCCTGTGCCAGTTGTAAAACCAAAAGTAATGTCCACGGGATTAATGGTTAGTTTAATTGTTGGTGGAAATTTGACCATTTTATTTATAGGTTGGTTATGTATTCGTGTTTTTGTGCAGAACAAACCATTAAAACTTAAATTGAATTTAGCTTTTTTAAATAAAAAGAAAGCTGTTGAGTCAAAAAAAGCTGAACAGCAAAAATCAGATGAACCAGAAAATAGCTCAAAAAATGATAAATCAGGTGGAATTTTAAACCTTTCGATGTCAGATGACTAAAAAACCTGTAAAAAAACAAAAAAGCCCTTGACGAAGCAGGGGCTGGTTCGTATTATTCACGCCGCTGTCAGGGGAGACTCAGACAGAAACGAAAATGCGGAGTGGTAGTTCAGTTGGTTAGAATACCGGCCTGTCACGCCGGGGGTCGCGGGTTCGAGTCCCGTCCACTCCGCCAATTTTCGACAATTTGTAAGTATGCGCTGGAGTGGTAGTTCAGTTGGTTAGAATACCGGCCTGTCACGCCGGGGGTCGCGGGTTCGAGTCCCGTCCACTCCGCCAACACTTACACAACATATGGTTGTAAAACATATTCTTATTATGGAGTGGTAGTTCAGTTGGTTAGAATACCGGCCTGTCACGCCGGGGGTCGCGGGTTCGAGTCCCGTCCACTCCGCCAATAAGAAAAAATAACAGTTTAAATACGCGCTGGAGTGGTAGTTCAGTTGGTTAGAATACCGGCCTGTCACGCCGGGGGTCGCGGGTTCGAGTCCCGTCCACTCCGCCAACTATTTAAACACTGTTATATTACAAAATTTGTATGCTGGAGTGGTAGTTCAGTTGGTTAGAATACCGGCCTGTCACGCCGGGGGTCGCGGGTTCGAGTCCCGTCCACTCCGCCAACAAATTAAGTAATGACAAGTAAAAGATATCTCTGCGGAGTGGTAGTTCAGTTGGTTAGAATACCGGCCTGTCACGCCGGGGGTCGCGGGTTCGAGTCCCGTCCACTCCGCCATTTGATATCGTAACAAAATTAGTAAGTGCATTACCCCATGCACATACCACTGCGGAGTGGTAGTTCAGTTGGTTAGAATACCGGCCTGTCACGCCGGGGGTCGCGGGTTCGAGTCCCGTCCACTCCGCCACTTGTTATTTCCTCAATAACAAGCAATAAATAATTTCCTTATTAATAAATCCAAATATAATTTTTTATCAGCTATCAGCTATCAGCTATCAGCTATCAGCTATCAGCTATCAGCTATCAGATCGACTTTTTTATACTAACCTGCTAATATTCCTTATTATTCTTCACTATTCAGCTTCATATATCTGCATGAATTACCAAGAATCTAACCTCACTTTTAAAAAGGAAGCATTAAGATGAGTACATTAGGTCAGCAATTAAAGCAGCTAAGAAATGATAAAAAACTGAGCCAGCCAGAGTTCGCTCAGCAAGTGGGGATAGAGCAGAGTTATTTATCAAAGCTTGAAAATGATAAATCAATTCCCTCCAATGAAATATTTAGAGCTTTATTGATAGCATTAGATCTTTCAATTGATGAGTTTATGAAGCCACTAGTATCGAGTCACGATAAAGTTAGACTGATGCAAATACCCGATGTAGAGCTGTGGTATAAAAGTAAAGCAGTAAAGAGCTCAGCCACACAGCGTAAGGTTATTTATCTCGCAATGTTTTTAATATCTATTGGTTGTGCATTGTTTTATGCAGGACATAAAAACTATGTGTTCAATGAGCGCTTTTACGAATATAAATCACAAGGTGTGATCAAAACAGGTGAACCTCTGAATGTTTTTACTCATTGGAGCAATTATATTATTGAGTCGAATCGAGAAAAAAGAGATGAGAAAAATCGGGAAATGCTGGCCAGAAGGGTACCAAGTTTTAAGTTAATGGATGAGTATGTCGGTGAATCATTTGTTGAAGAGGTTGAGGGAGGTAAACGTGTTTATACTGCAAATGAGCTTTCGCGGACTATGCCACATGCAGGCAATAGTTGGTTTGAGTTTTTAGGTATTTTTGCTGCTGTATTTGGTTTGGCGCTCGCTTTACTGGAACCTAGATTAACCAAGCAATAAAAAGCCTGCGTACATGAAAACGCAGCAGGCTTTAATATAAATTGGCTTACAATTACCCTTGTGGGCCAAAGCGTTCTTTCAAGTAAGTATCTAAAAAGTTTAGGTAGGCGTTGGAGGCGCTGATACGGTTTTCTTTTTTGCTAAAACCGTGGCCTTCATCATCAAATAATACATACTCTACTGGCACACCATTAGCTTTAACCGCAGCAACCAACTCATCGCTTTCAATTTGTAATACGCGTGGATCATTAGCACCTTGAATAACCATTAAAGGCTTAGTGATGTTATCGGCATGAAATAGCGGTGAAATAGCACGGTGACGTTCACCATCGGTGGCAGGATCGCCCATTTCATCGTATAGCGCCTTTTTAAAGCTTTCCCACCATGGTGGAATTGAGTTCAGTGTGCGTACCCAGTTAGTCACACCAAAAATATTGATACCTACTTTGAACTCTTCCGGTTCAAAGGCAAGCGCGGCTGCGGTCATAAAGCCGCCGTAGCTACCACCCATGATGCCGATTTTATCTGCATCGACCCAATCTAGACTTTGTAAGTGTTTTTTACCGTAGACAATATCTTGTAGATCATCGGTGCCATGTTTTTTATCGTCTAAATGGAAAAATGTTTTACCATAGCCTGAGCTACCGCGGTTATTGACGGCAAAAATAGCATAGCCGTGATTAACTAAATGTTGCTGCATTGCGCTATAACCAGTTCGGCTTTGCCCACCTGGGCCACCATGCACCCAAATAAGTGCAGGTACTTTATTGGTGCTGCTGGCTTGTTTTGGTTTGTATAATACGCCCGGTATTTCTAAATCATCAAAACTTTTAAAGCGCACAATGGTGCTCTCTACTAAGTCGTTTTGATCTATATCTTCACTTAATGTGTTGGTAAGTTGCTTGGCTTCATTACTGCCAACTTGCCAAACAAATAAGTTGCTTGGTGAGGTATCTGAATTTAAATAAAACGCCATGGTTTTCTCATCGCTTGAGAAATTCACACCACGTAGATTTCCCGCAGGTAATTTAGGCATGGCAATTTCATCCGCTGTTTGCGTGTCTTTTACTGTGACCTTTGTGCTGGCATCAGCATTTACACCGCTTACTTGGTAACGCCCAGATTTAGAAAAGTAAATAAAGCTAACGTCCCAATCATCTTTTAATGCTGGGCTGTGCTTGCCTGTGGCGAGCTCATATTGCCACACCTCTGAAAACTCTCCTTTAGCGTCTGTTGAGTAGTATAAATATTTGCTGTCTACAGAGAAGGTCTCAGGCGTATATTGTGCTGGTGTATCGTGTTTTGAAATTAATTGCGGCTTGAGGGTTTTCTTATAGGTATCAAGAATAAACGTATCGCTGTCTTTATTGGTATTATTTTTAGACAGTGCAATGTAGCGTCCATCGGGGCTAATTGCGCCCACATCTAGTCCTTGTGTGTTTTGATAAACGGGCGTGACTTTATAGGTTTTGCTATCTACACGATACAAGTCCATAAACTTGGCATCGCGTTGATTACTGGTAATAAAAAACTGACTGCCATCTTTAGTAAAGCCTGCAAAACTCGCGCGGGTTTCTTCCCCTGGAGTTAAATCTTTGATTGAACCATCAACTTCACGCACATAAACATGGTAGCGCTCATTACCGCCTGAGTCCTTGGTAAATAGTACACGCTCATCATTTGGGAAATAGCGAATAGGGTAGGTGCTGTCTTCAAAATTGGTTAGGCGCGTTTTGCTACCTGTTTTTATGTCAACTTCATACAAGCTGTAAATACCGCTTTCATCGCTACTAACTAGAACTTTATCGCCAGTCGGGGAAAAGCTACTGCCCATGATAGATGTTGTATCAAAAAAGGTTTTAGCGTTATAGGTTTTTACTTGTTGTGTTTGCTCAGTTACCACAGGGGTAGAGGCTGAATTATTAGATTGACTGCAACCTGTTAATGCAATTGATACTGCACAGGTAATACAAGCAAATTTGAGGGCTTTTTTCATAGATACATTCCTTGGATTATAATTATAGACTTTTAGTGTTAACCGAACGTTTTTTAAACGCAAGTAATTAGCCTATTCGAACTGCAATAAAGTGTTACAAACCATGTAGCCCACGAAAATAGAAAACCAGTTATAATTCACTTTCAAAATCAGGGAGTATTTATGATAGAAGTCATTGGGTTACATAAACAGTTTGCTGAAAACGTATTGTACAGTGGCTATAGTGTGCAGTTTTGTGCACCTAAAATATGCATTGAAGCGCCTAATGGCCAAGGTAAAACAACGTTGTTGATGATGTTGGCAGAGCTCGAAACGCGCCAAAGTGGGCAGATTTTATTTTCTAAAAAAGCATTAACCGAACCGCATAAACAAGTTGCTATAGCCTCAGACTGTATTGCTTTACCTGACTTTCTTACGGCAAAGCAAATTATTAACTTGTCCGTGAATACGCTGGATTGTGATTGGCCAACGACAATAATAGATGGGTTTAATTTCAATGAATTTTTAAATACTCGTTTTGATGCGCTGTCGTCAGGTAATCAAAAGAAATGCCAGTTAATTTTAGCGCTTATGCGTGATGCACCTTATTTACTTCTAGACGAACCCAGCGCAGCACTTGATCAAGCCAGTATTCAGTATTTATTAGTACTGCTTGATGAATATCTAATAGATAAGCCAAATGGGAAAATAGTCATCACCTGCCATGAACCAGCGCCATTTATTGAGCGTGGCTTTGAGTGTATACCGTTATGATTGCAAACTTAAAACAATCAATCGGGCAATATCGCTCTTTTATGGATTATCGTTATCAGGCTTACAAAACTGAACTCACGCAATTATTGTTGCAACTTAAAAACTTTGGCTTGTTATTTCTAGTGGTACTTGGCTCTGCCATGCTTGGTATGATTTTACTGTTGTTTTTAGGGCTGGGAAAAATTATCGATAGCAGCGATGCACCGCAGTATGGTGCACAGATGGCTTGGCTGTATTTGCTGTTGCAAAGTGTCATGTTGAGCGCAATGAAATCTGCTATAAAAAACAGCGCTCAACGTGCCTTTCAACAAACATTGGTGAAGCGATATTGGCTTGGTTTTATGGATATAAAGCTTTTACTTTTAAGCAATGGCTGGTTGATTGCGAGCCTCATTATCGCGATTGATCTTAGTGTGAGTCAGTGGCTTAGAGTGCCGCATTTCTGGTTGTTTTTACTATTGCAATTTGTGCTCGGCATTTTATGTTTATACAAGCCAATAGCGCTGGTTTATGGTTTTTTGTTATCCGCAGTTTGGGCAACGTTACCGCTTGATGTCAGTCCATTGCTTTATCATAGCGGCTTTGTTCTGTTGTTTGCGCTAAGTACCTTGATGGTCCCTTTTAATGCTACAGCTAAGCTAAAGTTGAATTCACTTACAGGCTTTTGGCTGTTATTTTTTATGCATAATAGCTGGGCTTTGATATGGCGAGGAGCTTTATTACTATGTGTATTTATGGCATCCAAGGTGTTGTTACAAGAGCGCGCTGATTTAGCTGCTATATTCAGTATTTTGTCACTTGCCTTTGTGGTGTTATTTAGTAGCTCACTACAATTTGATTGTCGTCACCTATATCAGCAGTACAGTGTGTTTTTTAACATGCAGAATAAGCAAACAGCATTCTTTGTTAGCTTATTTATTCCTAGCTTAATTGTATTATTACTCGCACTGGTTGGTTTTGTGGCTTTATTTAATCAAGCAAATTGCTTATTGCTAGTAATAGGGGTTGTTTGGTGTTTACTACAACAGGCCTTAGCGCAAAAAAAACCAGCGCATTATGCGCTGGTTTGGATGGTTATAACAGGTGTGTTGCTTAGCTTTTATTAGTAAAGTTAAGCAGCATCTGCCTTTTTAGCTTTAGCTTTGCTATTACGCGCTGCTTTGCCAGCAAGTAAATCTGCAGGGTCAAAGTCATCAACATTAATCACGTCTAGACGATCTTTTTCTACTGCAGCGAGCTTATCGGCTTCTGCTTGGCTTAAAATACCCGCTTCTAAACCCATTTGCGCCACTTTATCAAGCTGGAAGAATGGCAGCTTTACGCCTTTCTCTTTACATACACGCTCAAACAATGGCTCTACTTCTAGAACGTCTTTAAGCGTTTGCTCTTGACGGCCTACAAGGTTAAGCGGTTCGTTTGTAAGGTATACATAGCTTGCTAAACGATTACGTGTTTCGCTAGGAACTTGTAACAACTGCGCTAGTTTGTGCTCAAGTTTGTCGGTAGGTTTACGAACCGGACGACCAAACGGGAATAACAATACTTTTAAAACACCACGTAGTGGAGCCGACGGCATGTTATTGATTAAATCAGCAAGTGCACGCTGGCAGTGGTAAAGGTGATCCTGACAGCTCCATTGAACCAATGCAAAATCTTCTTTTTTACGGCCTTCGTCGTTGTAACGTTTTAGCGTTGCAGATACTAAGTAAAGGTAACTTAATAAGTCGCCTAAACGTGCTGAAATACGTTCTTTACGTTTAAGAGAACCACCAAATACCGCCATGCTAATGTCTGACATAAGTGCAAGTGATGCACTAAAGCGAGACGCAATACGGTAAAACTCTGCAGTTTCGTCTTTGTATGGCACGCTAGTAAAGCGAGCGCCAGTAAGCGCAAGCCACTTAGTACGTACAAGGTTAGACATGGTAAAGCCAATGTGACCCATTAGCGCTTTATCAAATACGTTAAGCGCTTCTTCGCGGTCTTCAATTTCACACGCACCTAGCTCGGTAAGTACAAATGGATGACAACGAATTGCACCTTGACCATAAATAATCATATTACGGGTCAAGATGTTTGCACCTTCAACGGTAATGGCAATAGGTGCACCTTGATAGCCACGACCCAAATAGTTATTTGGCCCAAGCATGATCCCTTTACCGCCTAGCACGTCCATTGCATGAATGGTTGAATCGCGCATTTGCTCGGTAAGGTGGTACTTAATAATCGCCGACACAACTGATGGCTTCTCGCCTAAATCAACCGCGCCCGTAGACATGCTTACTGCAGCGTCTGAGCTGTAAGCATAACCAGCAAGCTTGGCCATTGATTCTTCAACCCCTTCCATTTTACCAATTGGTAAGCGGAATTGACGACGAATACGGCTATAAGCACCGGTTGCTACTGCAATCATTTTAATGCCACCGGCTGAATTTGACGGCAACGTAATAGCACGACCAACCGATAAACATTCAACTAGCATACGCCAGCCTTGACCAGCCATTTCTGGGCCGCCAATAATGTAATCAAGTGGAACGAAAATATCTTTACCGCGAGTAGGGCCATTTTGGAACGGCACATTAAGCGGGAAGTGGCGACGACCAATTTCTACCCCTGGGGTATCTGTTGGGATCAGTGCGCAGGTAATACCTGGCTCTTTAACGTCGCTTAATAATCCATCAGGATCTTGTAACTTAAATGCTAGACCAAGTACCGTAGCTACAGGCGCAAGTGTTATGTAACGTTTGTTCCATGTAAGGCTTACACCAACTACTTCTTCGCCATTCCATTGCCCTTTACACACTACACCGTAGTCTGGAATTGAGCTTGCATCAGAACCCGCCTCTGGCGAGGTAAGTGCAAAACATGGAATTTCTTGACCGCTTGCTAAACGCGGTAAGTAATGATTTTTTTGGTCTTCAGTACCATAGTGCTGTAATAGCTCACCTGGGCCTAACGAGTTAGGTACACCAACAATTGACGAAAGCAATGTTGATTTACTGGTTAGTTTTTGCAGTACACATGATTGTGCAAATGCAGAGAATTCTAAGCCGCCGTATTCCTTTTTAATTATCATGGCAAAGAACTTGTTATCTTTTAGATATTGCCATACATCCTGAGGTAAATCAGTCAGCTCATGCGTAGCTTCCCAATCATCAAGCATACTACATACAACTTCAACAGGGCCGTCGATAAATGCCTGCTCTTCAATAGTAAGTTTTGGAACTGGATACTGGTGAAGCTTTTTCCAATCTGGATTACCACAAAATAAATCCGCTTCCCACCACGTAGTACCCGCATCGATTGCTGACTTTTCGGTGTCAGACATACTCGGTGTTACTTTTTTAAAGATGGTGAAAATAGGTTTGATAATGTATTGCTGGCGAATACCAGTAACTGAAAGAGGCACTGCGATGATTAAAAAGATCACCCAGCTAATTAAACCAAAAGCACCAGCAAAGGTACCAATTAATAATGTTGCGGCAGAAACACCAAGTGCTGTGTTCCAACTCGCTCTGTGGTAAAGCGCAATGCTGAGCAGTGCGATTAAACCAAGTGTAAATATGAGTGTCATTGCTAATTCCTTAATAGAGGTCAGACCACCTCGTTTAGAGTAGCGCTAGTAACGCTAAGTTTCAAGTACATTACTTAGATTAAAGTGTAGTTATCGGTACGATTATTACAATGCGTTGTATGTTATACGAACAGTTTGGCTGTAATCGTTTATTTTGGCTTATCATAAAAAAATATAAGCATTAAAAAAATCAATTAATCTAGTAGTAATATAAGTTTAATTAAGTAAATATACTTATGATGATCAGTGTACGCTTATTAAAAATAGAACGATATTCTATGTTTAGCTTTTTAAAGGTTTATTTATTTTATGTGTGAATTACTTGGCATGTCGGTTTTTTAGATTTCATCCAGTATTAGCTTGTCGCAACCCACTGCAAACCCTCGTTTTTAATGGTATAAAGCTTTTCATTTTGTCTCTTTCTGTTATTGTTATCGCATACTAATCTGTGACCAAAACTGTGACCCATGTGGTGGTCACAGTTTCAAATGGCAATATATGAACTTTACGGACAAATCAATTAAGGCGCTTAAGGCCAAAGAAAAACGCTATGTATTAACCGAGTCAGGTAACTACGGGGAAGGGCGCTTACAAATAAGGGTTAGTGAATCAGGCGCTAAAACGTTCAGGGTTCAGTACCACATAAATGGCAAGCGCAAAGTAATTGGCCTTGGTAATTACCCAACCGTCGATCTTAAAAAAGCGCGTAGTAAACATGCTAAAATAGCAGTCTTATTAAGTGACAATATCGACCCGCAAGAACACCAATTAGAAACTCAAAAAGCAGAGTTTGAATCATCAGCAAAACGTACCATGTTACAAATGCTCGCTGACTTTAACGTATTCATAAGTACACGCTGGGCAGAGTCAACAATAGACCGAACCGAAAAGCTCATTAAAAGAAACATTACCCCGTTTATTAAACCCGAATTAATGCCCGACGAGTTCACAATCG
Source organism: Pseudoalteromonas sp. NH0006-26 (assembly GCF_057552415.1). The sequence continues at coordinate 70,474 of NZ_BAAJMJ010000006.1, read as the reverse complement.
ACATGGCCCGTGACATTATTTACCGTGTATATAATCGTGGTGCTAAAGAACAAGCGCGACTGGTTCGCAGTGTACTAATGAGCATATTAAAATTTGCTATAGATTTTGATAACTCACCAGAGCAATACAAAAAGCCAAACCTATACGACATAAAAACAAACTTCATCAGAGACATTAATTTTGAAACGCCAAAAAACAAAGGTGAACGCTGGTTAAATGAAGCCGAACTAAAAAAAGTATGGAATGCAGACGACCTACCTTATTACACCCACCAATACATAAAGCTGGCATTATTACTTGGTGGCCAGCGCGTAAATGAGGTTTACGGATCATACGTAAGTGACTTTGACTTAAAGAGCAAAACTTTCACCATCCCCGCAAATCGTATCAAAGTACAACAACGGGGTGATCACATAGTGCCATTATGCGAAACCGCAATACCAATCATCAAAGAGTTAATGCAGCAAAGCGGTAAAGCAGGGCAAATGTTCCCGCATCGCGACAACCCAACAGCAACCGCACACGTATCAACATTAAGAATGGCAATACTACGATGGTGTGAAAAAAACAAAGTGCCAAACTTTAATCCCCGCGACCTACGCCGAACGTGTAAAACACTGATGGGTAAAGCGGGTATCGATAAAATAAACCGCGACATACTCCAGCAGCACAACAAATTTGACGTATCGAGCGTGCATTATGACAGGTATGACTACATGAAAGAAAAAAGCAAAAGTATAGAAGTGTGGGAAAAGTTTATAAAAAGAACTATTTAAACATTAGCAGTTCAGTAGTTGTTAAGTGCTACTAGTCCGTAATAGACATTAATAAAACGCAATATAACCCGACAAAAAGCGACAAATGCATACAAAATAAACCGTATGAGATTGATATGGGCAATTAAATAGCATATATTTAATAAATATTTTTTAAATATTAAATTGCTTTATGCCGTAGTTGACGGATGTAAAAATAAAAGCATAAAAATGGATTTACAAATGCCAACACAAACAATTGCCAACAATAGCGCGGGTGAAAGTGATCTAGATTTTTTAAATGTGCTAATGGATAAGGTGCAAGAATACCCTTGGTATGCCGCATTAATTGGTATGTTTATGTTTTATTGCTATAGAATTTATATAAAGAAGATTGAAGCTCTATCAGCAAGAGAAAAGCTCCAGTATGAAGATCGAAAACACATAAGAGAAATGAAGATCAGAGCGCACGAGATAAATAAACAAGCACAAAGCAGTAAAAGTGAAGAACCAGCTCAATCAACAAATGGAGGCAGTAAATAATGTATGAACTATTTTTAGTCCCTGTTATTTTTGTATTGTTGTTAATGTATAACTTATGGAGAAGAAAGGATGCGTTAAATGCTAGAGAAAAAATGGCAGATGAGTTAGAAAGCTTTTTAGCAACAGATGCACCAGACGAACATAAAGAAGCGGCTTATGCATTTTTTAGGGTTTGCCTGTATAAATTTGTAATGCCAATGGTTACCTACTATATGCTATTTGGTCCAAAGCAAAGCAAAACAAGTGACGACTCTAGTAATTTTGACGCCAAAGAGGTTATGAAAAAAGAGCAGTACAAACAATGTAAAAAGATTATGTACATGGGCTTTACTGTAATATTAAAAAGAGCGCCAATTACCGCATTCTTTTGTTTACTGATTATGTTACTACACTCAATATTCAAAGCCGTAATAAATAGGCTATCGCCTGGTGAATCGATAGAGCAGTTTGAAGACGGTATTGAAAAACTAGCTCACCGAAACTTTTTGTTTAAATAGAAAAAGCCCGCATCATGCGGGCTTTTTTGTGCCTGTAATTCAGTAAAACTAAATCGATTTTCCTGCAAAAAAACCACTTTACGAACTAGCGTACAATTACCGTTTATTGGGATTGGCGGTTTTTAGATATTTATGATTATCTATGAAGTTAAAAACATTGAATTAACGCTTATTTTTACTATATTAAATTAATCAGGGAAAGCAAGGTATCAGGATGAATACAAAAACATGGATTGTAGCAACAGGGTTAGTAGTACTTTTATTCGGTTGCTCAGGCGTAGAAACACACAAATATACAGAAGTAACCGCATTTAATTTCATTCAAGGGATAGACAAATCAGTTGTTGTTTCATTTGGAGAAAACCCACAAAACCACTACTCATTTGCGATCAGAAAAAAAGACATTAAAACAGGGACTAAATTTTTTTCTGAATCAAAAAATAATACTAACTTTGCAGTGTTTGCTGAATTAAATGGGCAAACATTTATTCGCTCATCAGGCCATGCAACTTATGCACAACTGACCGTTGTAGATGTAGATAAAAAAAACCAAGTAGCTACTTTTAAAATTAAAGCGCAATTGATGGACCTAAATAGTAAAGCCTTAAAAAAGATAGATGAAACTACGGTAAATATAACGGGTAACAAATTTACGATTCTGTTATAAAAAAGCTGTATAAATCCCCAGCTTGTTCAAAACTGAACAAAAACTTAACCTATAACATTAACCTAAAAGGAACTGTTATGGATTACAGCTATTATCAAACCGAAAACGGTAAATTCACTGCTAAAAAATTACCTACCACTAAAACAAACAGCGTAAAAATTAAAGATGATAGCGACCTATCAGGGCTTAAATATGCGCTTCAAGATGAAAAGCCAAAAAATAAAGAGCAATTTTTAAGACTATACGATGAAGAGTTTAATAGTCATTACGACTACGACCCAGAAGTCGACACCTTCAAAGACATGGTTATGGCAAACAAAAATAAAATATTAGGTGAAGAGCTATGGATTAAAACTTATTGGAATGAGTTAGATATATTTGTAAATGATACAGAAGAGCTAGAGCTACAAGAAGAACCTCAAGTTGTAAGCGAAGATTTTGCAAAAAAATTATTAAAAGCCAAGGTAGCGGAACAAATAAAAGAGCTAGAATATAATGATTGGCAAGGCTATTTATCTAAAATGAAACTGCCAGATATAAAAGAACTAGCCAAACAAGCAGGGTTAAAGGTATCAAAAAATAAAGGTCAGTTAATTCACGAACTAATAATTTTTGAAGAGCAAAACACCGGTACTTTAAAAAAGCCTACGCTAATTAAAGCATTACCATCAATGGTAGAAAAAATACAAAAAATACAACAGGCATATATAAATGAAATTGAAAAAGGACTAAGTGAGTTTGAATATCCAGAAAAATACAAAGCCGCAGTTTGGGTATTCGTTACAGACTTTAATGAAGGCGACATAAAAGAATTAGCAGAAGAAAAGCTTAATGAATACAGCCAAATAATAGAAGATGATGATCAAGAGTTATCAGCGAATGATGAAAGTGATTTAGCAATTAAAATAAGCATTTCAGGTGGAAAAGTTCACACAGATGACCACCCTGAAGAATCATGGATTGAGGAAGTAACAAAGCACACGTTAAAACCGTCGATAAAAATTAACTTTCAATATATAAATAGCAAAAAAGAAGCGTCAAATAGAGAATTAAGGCTTGATGCCATCATATTTGATAATGGCTTAACCTACTTTTATGGCTTTTGTTATAAAGCCAACGCAATACGCACATTCAGAGCCGACCGAATTGAAAATGACGTAGCAATTATAGAAACGGGTGAATTAATTAGCGTACAGCAGCTAGTAAATAAACAAATTGAAGGGCTGAACCAACATAACAACCCAGCAACCCATTCATTAACTCAATCAACCATTAAAAAAGCAGCGCCAAAAACAGTTAAAAAAGAGAGCTTACTTAACAGCACAAAGCAAAAACCTACAAACAACCAAATAACAAAAAAACCAAGCACAATCAGTATCGTTATTGGCTGGTTTTTAGGTCTATCAGCAATAGGCGGAGTGATTTCAAATTTTGAAAATAAAGAGTTCTTAGCCGGAGTTGTAAGTTTTTTTGCCATTGGCTTTTTAATTCCGCCTTTACTAAACAAAATTAATTCAACCAATAAAAAAACAGCTGAGGAAAAAGGCAAAAGCCATTCAGATCTAACTCAAAAGTCAGCAAATATATTTGGATTTATTTTAATAATAATTTCAGCCGTTATTGGCAGTTAACAAGTAGCCCGCCAAGTGCGGGCTTTTTGTGCCTGGTGTTTAACTAAAACGACTTACCCGCAAACACCACTTTACCAACCAGTGTGCAATTACCATTAATTGGTATTAATTGCTCAGGCCAGTTGGGGTTGGCGGCTTTTAGGAACTTTTGGCCGCTTTCAATAATTAGCTGCTTAAAGGTGGCTTCGTTATTATCGTCTAGGCGCGCTACTACGTAAGAACCATGAATGCATTCAGCTTCAGGGTCTACAAATATTAAATCACCCTCGTAAAACTTAGGCTCCATACTCACACCTTGTACTTTTAATGCAAACGTTTTATCGCTCGAATTAACAGGGCACATATAGCGCGTTGCATCACATTCGCGCACTTCGTTTATTTCTGACCAAGCACCTGCTTGCACCCAGCTCACCAATGGAACAGTAGATTTAATTATTGGGCCTAATGAAACGTTATTGTTAACGCTTTTCTTATCAGCTTGAGTTTCACCAATCCCAAACAGCAAATATTCTGGGGTACAGTTTAGAGCTTCCGCGAGTGCATCTATTTTGCGAGGGCGTTTTGTTTCGCCAGATTCAATATTGTGAATAGAGTTTTGAGCTAAGCCTGCTATTAGACCTAATTGCGCTTGTGTCATCCCTAACTGAATACGTCTTTTTTCTACTCTTTTACCTAAATCCATTTGTAAATTCCTAATATTAAAAATCGCTTAAAGTGATAAAAACCGATTATCTGCTTTTTATTTTATTTTGTCTAATCAGTTAAATCGATATTGACATCGGTTTAACTGATGTCTATTATCGGTTTAATTGATAAATACTGCTTGGAGGAAATATGAGCGCCGTAGCAAAAGCAATAGAAATAATTGGTGGCCAAACAAAAGCCGCCAAGCTGTTAAGCACAAAACAAAACATTATTTGGTACTGGATTAACCGCCATTGCCAAGCCCCAGCGAAATACATCCCGCGTATTTCAGAACTAACAAATGGCGAAGTATCGGTAAACGATTTGCTCGCCGATCACCAAAAAACAAACAAGGACGATGCAGCATGAACCAATCAAATGTAGCCGATCACTACCGCCGCAATTTACGCGGCGAGGTTATCACCATTAACGACCGCTACTTACGCCCAGCCGATGTAGCAGAAAAGTGCGGTATTCACCGTTCAACAATTTACCGCTTAATAGAGCGCGGCCAGTTTCCTAAATCGCACAAAGCCTCAAGCGGCCGTGTGGTATGGGTAGAGGAAGATATAGAAGAATGGATGCGCCTAGGCGCTGAAAAGTTTCACGAATTTTACGGCCAACATCAAGCAAACTAGGAGCATAACCATGGCAAATGCATTAGTTAAACAAACCAATAACGCACAACCTGCACCACTAAAAGCAGTAGAAGGGCGCCACATACCAAAAGGCTTAGCTGAAATAAAAGCATTAATGAGCGATAGAACGCGCACACCAGGTTACGTGTTTAATGCCGTTTTAACCGCTAAGCAACGCAAAATAGTGTGTATTGCTGCAGGGCTTAAACAACGTCATGTTGAAATGAGCTTTTATCAGTTTAATTTTCAAGAGCGTGATGCAGTGCGCAAAGGCATTTTAGCATTACAAGACATTGTTGCTGCTTTTACTGAAGCAAATGTACTTGGGCGCGAAAACTTTGAAAGAACCCCGCCTAAGTTTGATGTTGTTCCGCATTTAGTTGAACAGTCAAAAACTGATTCACAAGCACACTAAGGAACGGCCATGACTCCCGATCAGCTAATCAATCAAGACAGTGGCAATGTTGAGTTTTACACGCCAGCTAAAGTTTTGAAGTATGTGCACCAAATGTTCCCCGTTATTGATTTAGATCCTGCAAGTAATGCCATTGCCAATAAGTCAGTAAAGGCGGCGCACTACTTCACTAAAGAAGATGATGCATTAACACAAAATTGGATAGGCGAAACGGTGTGGTTAAACCACCCATTTAATAAAGGTGAACTGGCCTGCAAACCAAAGTGCGTTAAAAAAATATGTAACGACCCCAGCTACCATAAATATCGCGGCCACTGCATAACAGAAGACATAGCAAGCAACGGCGATTGGATTGACTACTACTTAGAGCAATTTGCACTAGGTCACTTTAAAGAAGCAATGAACATTACCTTTGTTAATAGCTCAGAAGCATGGTGCCAAAAGTTATTAAACGCAGGTTTAAGCTGTTTTATTGATGGCCGCACACATTTCAACGACCCACAAGGGAATGTAAAAAAAGGCGCACCAAAAGGCTGCTTTATTACCTACCTTGGCGATAGAACCGACGAGTTCCGCAAAATATTCTCAGCGCTTGGCGTTGTGAAATAACAACCAACAAAACCCCAAAGGAATACTAAAAATGAGCCCTATCAAAGACCAAGATCTATCTAAAAAACAGTTAATACTCAATATTGTTTTACACGCTATTGAGCAAGCCAATTTTACTATCCGTCTTTTAAACAAACGTAGCACCGTACACATGCTTATGCAGTGCGAAGACACGCTAACTGATTTGCTACCAATCGTAAAACTGATTGCTGACGATGATGTTAATTTTGAGCAAGTTTACAGCCAAATGAGCATTGCATTAAATGCCGTACAAATTGGTGGCGAGCCAATGGAAATAGAGCTGTAGCGCCGTGGCTAACCCAATCCCGCTCGACCTTGACGCCCTTAACCTATCAAGCATAGCTAAGGGCTTAATTTCGTCTATTACTGATATTGACGACTTTAATTACCTTGCTAGCAACTTGGAAAAAGTGCCTGTATCGCTGCAAAGTCGCATGGCCCGTAAATACATTGATCGTTACACCGAAAAAAAAGCAGGGAGCCAGTTCCGTGCTAATACATGGATGCGCCGCACTATTGCGCGTTTAAAACCCCGTTTTGGTGTACTACTCAGCATTACTCATAATATGCCATTGCCATGGCATATTCTAAGTAGTGTTGAAAAAACTAAAAAGCATGCAGGCACTCTTGCATTAGAGTGCCTTGAAAAAGCACTTGATGTAAGTGAGCAAAACCAGCATTTACCGTATGAAAAAATAGTACGCCTTACCTACGAAGGGGTTGCAGGGTATGCCAAACAGTTTGGCGTAAACGTGCCATTTTACGACATGCGTGAAGACGACCTACCACAAGCCTGTTTTGAAATCGCCTTGCTTAAACTGCAATGCGATAAATGGTGGGCTCGCCAATTAAAAACCCTGCGTAAACAGTTTTTAGAATTACTAGAAATTGCAACCGGCCAAGTGGGTAAAGACCTTTACTACGACAAAAAAAGCCAAAAACCTAAACGCCGTGGTATTAGCCCGTATTCATCAAAACAAGCTCAACGTGAATTTAGCTTTGCCCAAGCCAGTGGCCGTCAGTTCCTCGAAATGATGGAACTACAAAGCAGCGACGGCGATGTAATTAACTTAATTGAAGCCGTAAAAAGCGGCATGGCAAACCCTGCTAACCGCCGTAATGAGCTAATGCTACGCATCCGTGAAACCGAAGAACTAGCCGACGAAATGGGCTACGTTGCCATGTTTTACACCATTACATGCCCTGCGCGTTTTCATGCCAATGCAAGTACGTGGGACGGTTCAACCCCTAAAGATGCGCAAAATTATTTAACCACAACATGGGCGAGGGCACGGTCTAAATTAAACCGCCGTGAACTTAAGTACTTTGGTGTGCGTGTTGTAGAGCCACATGCTGACGGGTGCCCGCACTGGCACATGATGTTATTCATGCCAAAAAACAAACTTCAAGAAATCAACGCTATTTTGCGTTGGTACTTTATTCAAGAGGATAAAAACGAGCTTTACGATCGTTATGGACCCGAGCTTACCCGCGCCAAAGTATTCAATAAATTTGTAGATATAAACACCCACGGTACGCACATAAAAACGGTTGAAGCTTGTGTTAAATACCGTGCAGGCACTGAGAAAACCAAGTTATTTAAAATCTATAAACAAAAGCGCAGCGAGTGGGGCTTTGCTAAAAAGAAAGCCAACGAAGTAGCCATACAACGCAATAAAGAAGAGGCCGAAAAAGCCAAGGCTGAAAAAAGAGAGCCTAAAAAGTTTAAGGCGAAAAACCATAAAGCGCCTACCAAATTTTACCGTACTTTTAGCCCGCGCTTTGACGCTGTAAAGCTAGATAAAAGCAAGGGCAGTGCAGCGGCCTACATTGCTAAATACATCAGTAAAAATATTGATGGTTACATGCTAACCGATCATGTTGATGCCGACACAGGCGAAAACCTGCAGGAGCAAGCTAACCCCGTTTTAGCCTGGGCAAGTACGTGGAATATTCGCCAGTTTCAATTTCAAGGTTCGCCAAGCGTTACGGTTTGGCGAGAGCTTCGCCGTATGCCAAAAGGCAAACCAATTAAAGACGAAATAATAGAGCCTATTCGGTACGCGGCAGATAACGCCAATTGGAAAGATTACGTAAAACTACAGGGCGGCATGTGTATTGGCCGCGCCGCTAACTTTAAATCAATGTACGAAGACACCCCAATGGGCAACGACTACGCCGAAGTAGTTCGCCGCATTAAAGGAGTTGTAACCAACATTGATTACAAGGCCGTGCTTACACGTTTGTTTAATAACGTGCATAACGTAACAGATGCAACCAGTTTAAAAACGCGCCTTATCGAATGGACAAGACAACTCAAAGGTACAGCAGAGAAAATTGCGGCTAAGGCTAGCACCAACGTCGGCGCAGCCGACCTATCTTGGTCTAGTGGTAATAACTGTACGCCTATAGCCGTGGGCTCTAGCGCCGAGTTAATACTTGATATGGTGGGGTGTGATGAAAAACAGATCACAGAGGTTAAAAAGGATCTAAATAGCGGCAAGAGGATCGCCAGAGACGGCCAAATTTACCAAATTAAAAACGGTCAACTTCATGTTTTAGACGAAACCGCACAAATCAAACACAACAAGCACCTCGCTATTGAATACCGAGCAAAAACACTCGCCCAAAAATCGGCAAGCTGGCATGTAACAGAGAGTCATTGGCAGCAAGCCCGCCAATTAGTAGACCTAGCTTACCAATACGCCCAGCTAGACGGGCGCGAAACCCTTAATGCAACGCGCAATGAACTCGGTGAGTTCCATTACGGCGAGCCTAAAAACGGCCTGATCACCATAGGCGATTGGGATTTAGCAATTTTAGTAAACAACAACAGCGCATCAGCAATCAGCGACAACGATTGGTGGTCACTGGATTTAATGGCGTAGGAGAAAAAATGACTATTCAAATTTCAAAAGTACTCATGCCAAAAGCATGTATTAGTTGCCAGGCGTTTTGCCCAAAGGGTTATGCAAAAGATCAGCACAGCCCATTTATTACAAAATTCGATAAGCCCGCGCCTAAAACCCAATACGGCCAATGCGGTAAAACCAATAACAGCGTATTTGCCACCGAAATATGCACCGGCTATCAGCAAGAACCTAACGCCGATGTATTTGCAGTAACTAACAGACCACAACCAAAACAACAGTAAATATTTTGATATGCTGGCACTATTGGTGTTCTTGATTTAGCTAGATTAGTATTGAGCATGGCAGTAACGGCCTTAATCATAAAGATTACTGGCTAATAGACTTAATACTTTATATGTACCCGCTAATTAACTAGTTAGCGGGTACATATATAGTTATCAAAATAAGGAGTTGATATGAGAAAAGGCTTTGAAATAGCAGCCGATTTAACTGAAGTCGCAGTTAAAAGCCAGCTACAAGGAATAGCTAAAGATATACCTTACGTAGGGATTTTGATTAAAGTATGGAATTTAAGCGACTCTATTAGAGATCGCATGTTTGCAGCCAAAGTAATGCGTTTTTTTGAATCACTTGATGATGTTACAGGTAAAGAACGTAAAGAAATGACAGACAAAATAAAGTATGCAAACCAAGAGGACTTAAATAGCGTCACCGATAAAATTATATTTTGTATTGAGTCTATAACTGATATTGATAAATCAGAGTTTATTGCAAATTTATATATTGCTTATATCTTTGGAAAAATCTCTGAAAGTGAATTAAGGCGATGTACTGATATTGTTCAAATGTCGTTTCTAGATGATTTAAAAAATTTTATAAAGACAGGCATCTGCCAGTACTGTAACGAAGAAGAATTAGAATACAACAAGATATTAGGCTTAATCAATACCCCACTTTTAGTCCCTTTTAGAGATGACCATCTTTTAAATCGAATCAGTGACACTGATAATTTAGATAAACCATTATTTAAGGAAACAGATATAGCTGGAAGTTTCAGACACGCCTTTTGGTTCGGTAAAGAGAAAAGGGAAGCTGAAAATTCATAATTTGGCGAAAGCTACAAACCAATTAATTCTAATTGTTCTTCACGAGGTAGGTTTTTAATAAGCGACGCCGCTAATTGCGCAGTAGTTTTACACGGTGGATTTAAGAAGTGATCAAACGATTGGGTAATACGGAACGTAGCCCCGCACTCTTTTGTATTGGTACACGAGCAGTATAAATTAACAACATGGGCGCTTTGCTTTTCGCGTGATGTAATTGTTGCTTTAGCTTCGCAATTTGGACAAGTAACCCGCGCCATAATAACCACCAATCGTTAATAAAATATACTGTTATTATATACAGTGATTTTGTGCATAACAAATAAGCATTTACAAATAGCGGGTATAATCCTAAAATAAATTAATTATCACTTAAGTGATAATTAATTTAGAGGTTTTAGCATGCAATATTTATATAAAGGATCACAAAGCCAAGAGCGGTTAAACTTGTTATTGGCTATGTGTAAAATTAAAAGCGTCGACATTAAAGCCGCCGCGAGTGATCATCTAGTAAAAGGCATGAGCAAAACCCATGCAGCGCTGTTAAATAATGTGCCCGCGCCAAATTTAACGCGAGCATTAAAAACCTTAAATACCTATGCCGGATTAGTAGAAAAAATAAAAGCGCACGACGCGCAGCATAGCCAGTACTACGCTTTACGCGCTGGGCTCTAAATCAAAATTAAGCTGCAACTTACTGCCAATTTCAGGATCCCTTGCTACTTCGTCACTCATTAATTTAATCAGTGGCTTAGTCTCGTTTTTAAAATACATAGCATCGTATTTAGTCGGGTCGCCAAGGCCTGCATTGTTAGCCGGAATAATCCCCGCCAAGCCCGGTGGGAAACGATGGGCGTTAAGTATGTCTTGAGCCGATACGTTTTTAACATTCATAAATTCGTCTTTACTTTCAAAGTTACCCACAGGAATTATTTGTAAGCCTTTTTCTTTACCGTTGGGTATGTTTACAAACAACGAGCGAAAGTTACCCACGCCTTTACTGTCTTGTATTTTTTCTTTTATGTCGTCTTCAACTTTAGGGTCTAAGTTAGGATCAGTCGCGTACATAATAAAACCCATGTGCGCACCATTTAAAAAGTATTTACGGCGGAACAAGGTAGCATCCTCATTTAATAATGTGGCTTGCAAGCCGCCTAAGTAATCGGCCAAACCATACACTTGCTGCACTGGGTCGTACTGGCGAACCCAAATAATGTCGCGTTTTTTATATTTTTTAACTTGGCTATTTCGCTCAAGCACTACCGCGCCACCATCACCACCAACCCGCGTGCGGTAGCTAGGCAGCGGAAACAACCTAACAATTTGCCCAAAGCCATTACGTATTTTAAGTAGTGCTACATCACCAAATTGCACCAGGTTTAAAAACCCTGCTTGTACTTGCTGCGCACTCATACCGCCATTAATAAAGCGGCTCGCGGCCATGTTTGCACGGCTTTGCACTATGCCGCCGTGTTGGGCATTTCGGCGTGTTAAGTTAGCTAATAAATGGCGGTCTACTGGCGGTTCCCAATACTGGTCGGTATCGTTATAAAATAGCGAGTCGTAATCGGTTAGCCACATGTCGGGCATTACTTGCTCAGGCAAGCCAAACACAACGGGCGCATTTTGCTTTGGCGGCTGATCATTTGCTTGGTCTGTTAACTGCTCAGCGTTTTGGTCTAATTCTGCATGGTCCATCGTGATTTTCTCTTATGTGCATGGTTAAGGGGTTCGTTAATAACAGCGTGGCTTATAGCAAAAAATACGTCTGCATGGCCTATGGTGTTATCGCGGCTAGCTTTAAAGGTTATGGCGCCGCCCGTGTCGGTACTGGTGCGGCGTATTGAAAGGCAGCTCATAGCTATATCTTTATGGGATGCATCCCATTCAAGTCGGCCACCTTCAATCAGGTCTATCATTTTAAGTACTAAGCGGGTTTTACTGCCTACGCTGTAATGTATAGCGGTGGCTTCACGCGGGTACAGTGTGCTTATAGAGTCAAACACCCCCGCGCCAATGCCCGTGGTATCTACACCAATATAAGTAACGCGATACTTAGCGTATATTTTTTGAATTTCGCTCACATGGTGCGAAAAGTTCATTCCGCGCCAATAGTGCTTTTCAAGTATTCTAAATTTTTCGCCCGCTATTTCAGGTGGGGCAACCACCACTAAGGCGGCATTATCGCGGGTACGCGATGGGTCGTAACCTAACCACACCTCGCGGTTGCCAAAAGGTTGTGCGGCATTGGGTTTGTGATCTTGCCAGCGGGTGGCATCAACCATGGCTTTTTCAAGGTCGCTAAATTTAAATATACTGTCGGCATCGTCCACAAATATGCACATAAACAGGTTATTAAAATCATCGGCGTTGTATTCGTCGCGCAGTTCTTCAATGTCGAACAGCTCACAACCACCGCGAAGTGCATCTTCAATAGTAACTACATAGCGCCATTGTTTATCGGGGCACAGCCTGCCGTTATCGCGTAATTCATCAAAGCTGGGGAACTCAATTTCTTCGCGCTCAGCGCGACCTTGTCGCCAGTGATCCCCAGTCCAAAATGTATAAGCAGGGTGCGCTTTAGTAGACGGGGTCGAAAAATACGTTTTACGCCACTTTTTGTGCGTGGCCATGGCGCTGGCTAATTTGTTTAGCTCGTTAAACTTACCAATCCAAAAGTATTCATCTACATAAACATGGCCGTGGTAACTTTGCGCGGTTTTGCTGTTGGTACTTAAAAACCGTAATTCGGCATCACCATGGGCGGTGTGCAAAGTAATGGGGTTACCGGTGAGCTCAATTTCAAAAAACTCATGTGCAATGGCTATTATATAACTGCGAAACACCTCAGCTTGTGCGCGACTCGCTGATAAAAATATTTGTGGGTCGCCACTTAATACCGAATCTTTAAACGCTTCACCTGCAAAATAGTAAGTAGCCCCAATTTGGCGGCTTTTTAAAATATTACGAATACGCTGATGCAAATTTTCGTGCATGGTTTTTTGGTATTCAAAGAGTGAGTCGTACCAGGTGCCAAAGTCTTCAGCGGTTAAATGGCTCACATCGTTTTTACGCTTACGGCCTTTGCTTTTTTTGCTGTCGCTGCCGCCTTTATTGTTTTTATTGCTTGGCTGTTTGGTGCTGTGGGGCTGCTCGACCTGTGCTGCTTTTTCTTGCTGGGCACGCTGCTTTTTAAGCTTAACGTGCTTTTCTATCAGCATGTCGAGCTCTTTTATTTGATTGCCTGTTTTATCGCTTACATCGGTAAGTATTAAAATTCGCCGTGCAATGGCTTCGTCTACGTCTTCCTCGCGCAGCATATCGCGCCAATTGTATTTATCGGCCCAATAGTAAATAACACGGTTGTTTGGTAACGCCAGTTCCGCACGTATTTCGTCGGGCGTGTGGTGGCGTAAATAAAGCCGTTTTGCTGCTTCGCGTATTTCAGGTGAATAAGCCATTACGTGGTATTAGTCGCTCGTAAAATTAATAACTAGCCACAGTGTATTGGTTTACAATAAGCTTATAACCGCATAAAAAACCTCATGTTTCCTAAAACTCCAATCTAGGAATTACCAAAAAGCTAACCAATGTATTCAGCCTTTTTTTATGGCTATGCTGCGTTTAAATATTCAGTAACGCACACGGCAAACTAATGGCAAAGCAGACAGGTTGGGTAATTGCAGCAACAGAAGGTGCAACGGTAGACGGGCGCACCATTTCAAAAGAGTGGATCACTCAAATGGCTGCATCTTATTCAGTTGATGAATACACCGCACTTATTTGGCCTGAGCATTTTCGTTCAAGTTGGGGCCCAAGTGAGGGCAAAAATTGGGGCACTGTTGACGAAGTAAAAGCCGCTAAACAAGGCGGCAAATTGCGCCTGTTTGTAAAAATTACCGCTAACGACTACCTACTTAATGCCAACAAAGACGGCCAAAAGCTGTTTATGTCGATTGAGCCAAACCCCGATTACAAAAGCGAAGGGCGCTGCTATTTGCAAGGCCTTGCCGTTACCGACTCGCCAGCCAGTTCTGGCACCAGCCGCTTAAAATTCTCTATTGGTGATAATGAAGCAGATCACGAATATAGCCACCTTGAAACGCTACAACACAGTGACTTTATTACCACCAATAGCGAACCAAACAGCCCAAATAGCAAACACGCCAAAGCGCAAAGCTTAATGGCGCAACTATTTAGCTTATTTTCTAGTGATCAGCAGCCAGCCGATCAGCAAGATGAAATCACCGAGGAAGACACCATGAAACAAGAACAGTTTGACGCCCTCATGGGCAAGTTTGACGGATTAGAAACCAAGGTGACCGACCTTGAAAAAAAATTCAGCAAACCACCAAAAGCCGAAGAAACCCCGCCAGTAGAAGAGCCAAAAGACGACGAGCCCGAAGGTGATAAAGGCGCGGCAGGCGTAACCGCTGAGCAATTTAGCCAGTTAATGGAAAAAATAGACGGCTTTAGTAAAAAGGTAGGCGACATAGAAACCAAATTTAATGCCCTTAGCGAAGAGCAACAAGGCCAAGAGCCCGACCCAGTAGGCGGAGAAACCGTAGACCTGGTTTAACAAACGCATAACCACGTTTACCTTTATTAATGCATAACAGAGCGAGATAACGCATGCACTTAAATCAAACAGCCGCTGGGTTTTTACAAAAATACTCGGTGCAAGTAGCAAAATCATTCGGTGTGGAAGACGCATCACACAAGTTTGCCATTTCAGACCCTATGGAAACCAAACTGCGCGCCGCGCTTTTAGAGTCGGTCGAGTTCCTACGCATGATCACCACCATGCAAGTGGACCAAATTAAAGGCCAAGTTATAAAAGTAGGTAACTACGGTATTGCGACAGGCAGAAAAGCCGGTGGTCGTTTTACATCTGGCCAAGGTGTTGATGGCCATAACTACGAGCTAACCGAAACCGATTCATGCTCAGCAACTACATGGGCACTGTTATCTACATGGGCTAACGCCGGTAACTTAAATCAGTTTATGAAACTGATTAACCAAAACGCCACCTTGCGCTTTGCACTCGACATGCTGCGCGTTGGCTTTAATGGTGTATCAGCTGCCGCCACATCAGACCCAATTGCAAACCCAAATGGTGAAGACGTAAACAAAGGCTGGCATCAAATTGTTAAAGAAAATGCGGCAGACCAAATTGTAACTGACCCTATTTACTTTAACCCTGACGCTGCAAAAGGCGCGCTTAAAGATAGCGAATACAGAACATTAGACGCTATTGTTACCGAGCTTAAAAACACGCTCATTCATCCGTCATTACGTAACGACCCACGTTTAGTGGTGCTTGTTGGTAACGACCTAACGGCCACTGCGCAAACTCACATGATGAACCAAGCAGGTACACCAAGTGAAAAAGTAGCCGCTCAGCAAATGGATAAAAACATTGGTGGCATGCGCGCTTACACACCGCCGTTCTTCCCAGGTAAACGCATTGCCGTGACCATGCTAAGCAACTTGCATATTTATACGCAAAAAGGCACCGCCCACCGCAAAGCAAAAGACGAAGAAGATCGCAAGCAATACGAGAACTCATACTGGCGTAACGAAGGCTACGCAATTGAAGAGTTTGAAGCTTACGCCGCAATCGACGAAGCCAACATGAACATTGGCGCAGCACCAGCCGCTTAATCGCGATTGGTAAATGCATTGCTAGGTTAACCGCCTAGCAATTAACCCATTTATAAAAGGTAACCGTGCCATGAGTGCCATTGCTAATTTTAAAAAACGTCGTCTAGCTGAAAAAGATAAAGGCGAAACAACGGGTAATGCAAAAATCAGCATTACACCAGAAAAAGAAGCGTTAATTCTGCTTTCAACACTGTTAAACGTGACAACTGAAAACGCCATTGCTGAAGCAAATAAATACGTTGAAAACAACATTCGCTTTTTTGAAAAGCTTCAATTTGACGATGAAGGGAAAATCATAGGTTTTGATCCTTCCGCACCAGGCGAAGACAAAACAGCCGTTGCAAACGTCACCCTTGATGAAAGCGTTGATGTTTCACCCGTAGAAGATGCCACCGACGAGCTAAACCAAAGCATTAACACCGCAAGCGAAATTGAAAGCGCCGCAGATAAAGCAAGCGATGCTGCCAGCGATTTAGCCTACCAAGCCGACGATATTAACGCCGCAAATAGCGACTTAAAAGACACGGTTGAAGAGCTAAAAAAGCCGTCGGCGGCGCAAGAATCCTCCAATTCAAAGAGCAAAACCAAGCAAAAAAACAGCTCGAAAAAGTAAGCCTAACAGGCAAAGGACAATACGCCCCAAGCCTGCACTTACAGCTTATTGAATTAGAAGACGACTTAAAACGCTTAAAAAGCTATGTAACCCGCGCCGACAAAATCGCCCACAAACGTGATGTGTTATTGCCAAAGTGGTTACCCATTGTTGAAGAGTATTTAGCAAAAAAAGGAAAGCAAAATGAAGACAACCCGATTTATGCTTATTGCACTGTGTGGCTGTTTGACGTTGGCAATTTCGCTCGTGGTATTGAGTTTGGATTACGGGCCATTGAGCTTAACCAGCCCATGGCTAGCAGCATTCGCCGCCAGTGGCCTGGTTTTATTGCCGACACTGTTTTTGAGTGGGCAAGCACCCAAGCAGAAAAAGGCAACAGCATTGAGCCGTATTTTGGCCAAGTGTTCAGCAAGGTTGCGAACACGTGGAAATTACCTGAGCAAGTTACGGCTAAGTACTACAAATTTGCGGGCCTTGCGTTACTGCGCAGCAAAAACGGCGACATATCGCCATCGCATGTCGGCGACGTGCAACGCTTACAGCAAGCCGATGGCTACTTAGCCAAAGCCGCAGAACTGCATAAACACGCACAAGTAAAAACAGTAAGAAACAAAATAGCCATGAGATTAAGAGCCATTGCCGAGCTAAACGCCCAGTAATAGCCAAAGCTCCAAACCCTCCAGTGCACTAGCCGAGCGTTTAACGGGCGACCGTTAATAACCGCGTCGACGCTAACTGCACTGAACCCAAATTGAATAGGTATGTGGTATGTCATTTGGATACGAAGCAACAGCACAAAACAGCATTGAAATAGATGCTCAAAGCGGCTGGCCAGCACTAAGCACTGGCGAGTTTCGTGATCATCGCCGCATACCTGAGTTTTACGAAGAAACCGTAATAGCCGACTCATTAAACCGCAGCGCCCTAGAAGTACAACAGCAGCTAAGTAACTTTTTCATGAAACAAGCAGACACGGACGTCACTTTTACGCTTGTTAATGGTGTGCCTAATTTTAACGATAAACAACAAAGTGTTTACCGTGGCGCCGTGTATGCCCGTTCGCATAGCGATTTAATGGGCTACTTTTCAGCGGTTGACCAAAAAGAGTCAGGCAACAACAAAGCCGATAGCGTTGATCAGCAAGATGCCATATTAGCGCAGTCTAACCGCAGCATTCGTTTATTGCTTGGCCTTGGCCGCGCCGGAGTGCACACGCTATGAGCCAAACTATTACCCAATTACAGCAACTAACCGACTTTTTAAACACCAGTTTAAAAGGGGCTATTCACACCAACAACATAGATGCCTGGCAAGAACGTGGCACCTTAATAATAAGCGGTGAAGACAAAGGCCAAGACGGTTACCTAGTTGCTAAGTGGAAACACACTGGCGTAATAGCCATTGAAAAATTTCCGCATCGCAAAATAAACCCGTACAACTTACTTGCTCTTATTGCTGCATTTTTAACAGACAGTGATTGGCCACGCGACGAATACGCCCTAGACGACCCAGAAATAGACATAGACGTAGTAAGCAAAGACAACGCCACCGTACTGATTGACGTGCAACTACTAGACGACATTGAGCTAATACCCGCCGACAACGGCCCTATTTTATTTAATGGCGCGCGTTATTACGTATCGCTAGCGCCAATTAGCATTGCCGAAGACGTAGACGTAAACATTAAGGGGCAATCATGAGCGGGTTAATTTCACCCATTTTAGAACAAGCAGGGTTTTTAAAGCGCAAAACCGCTGATGTTGTAGAAGCAAAGCTATTAACTGATGAGTTTATTAGTGTTATTTGTACCGGTGACTCCATCGCAGATTTGGGCAGCTCAGAAAACGCTTTTTTATACAGTATAAATACAAAAGGCTGGCCAGCTAATTCATTTGCACAGTCAAATCAGCTTTTTGAAATGCTGCCTGATTCTGGGATTGCAGGTAATACAACGCAAATGCTGTTAGATAGGTTGCAGACCGATGTTATAGATACGGGGGCACAAGTGGCTGTAATAATGATAGGCACTAATGACGTTCATGCTCAAATAGCGGAGTCAGTAACAATAGCCAACATGCAGACTATTGCTGATAACCTTACCAATGCAGGGATGAAGGTTATCATTACCCCTATTGCATGGCGTGGAGATAATCACCCAATATACACAGGGAAGATAGAGACTATAAATGCAGCATATGCAGATATAGCAAATGCAAACCCTAACGTGGCAATATCCGGCACTTTTGATGAGTTTAATGATATAGCTGTAAATGATGCAAGGTGGCAAGAAGTTACAATTGACAAGTTGCACCCAAATAGCGCGGGTGGATACTTGATGGGTAAGGTTATATCTAAAGCTTTAGACGACAATCTTGAAAGTGCCTACCCTGCAAATGCAAGCCAGTTGGTTTTAAATAATGAATTACTCGGCACTGGTGGTTCCGCAGGGCTAGGTGCGACAGGGCAAGCCCCAGATTCTTTCATTGTTTTTTGGGCGCAGCCAGTCAGTGGCGTTGGAGTTGAATATATCGGTGATTCTCTTGTTCTTAGGGCTGGTGATGGCTCAACAGGTGGTAGAAATGATGCAAAGCTATTCCAAAATGTTGCAATTAACAACCCAGCACCAACAGATCAGTTTATAGCTAAAGCGACTGTAAGTATTACTAAAGAAGTTCTTGCTGAAATTTCATCGATGTCAGTTTCAATAAAATCCAATCCTGGCAAAACGTACAACTTTTTATTCAACGGTGAAGCTGCCGACGCTATTTTTCAGGAGGGTTACAATAAGTTTGAAATGAGAACGATACCCACAGTTTTAGACTCGTCAGTAACATCGGTAGAGGTAAGCGTTTCATTGAAATCAAGAGGTAATCAAGACGTTGAAATAAAACTACATGATTTATCTTTAATAAAGATTTAGTAAATTATGAACCATTTTTCACCGCCAGAACAGGGGCTAAACAATGTCTAAAAACAGACCAAACATTACGGTTAAACCAAATACAGCTAACGACGTAATAGCCCTACTTAATGCACAACAAGGGTGGGATGCCGTGCCGGTAGGTACAGCGTTGTTTATTCAAAACAAAGGCAGCGTGCCTATTTTTGTTCACGAAACAGCAGGCGAGCCCACGTCGTTTGATGGCGGAATAGGTATTTATTACACCGGCTGGGGAATCGAAACAGATGCCGACGCGCCAGGTGTAAAAATTACATTTAAAGGCAAAAGCGATATAACCGTAGGTGTAAAGGTAATTTAATGAGCCTAATTATAACGCCCAATAGCAAACAAGCGCTAAGTGCAAAACAGCAATTGCAGTTATTGGCGTTACCACCGGCTAAGCGCATTAGGCTATTTAAAAAATTAGGCCGCTTTGAGCGTAAGCTTGCGCGCCAACGCATACGCACACAAACCACGGTAAACGGTAAAAAGTTTGCAGGGCGCAGCGACGGCAAAAAAACCAAAATGCTTAAACGTATGGGTAAAACACTAGAACCCTATGTAAAAGCCAGTAAGCGCTTAGAGCTTAAACATAAATCACCTTTGGTGGGCAAAGTTGCAGCACTGCACCAAGAGGGTGGCAGTGAACGAATGACCGCCAGCCGCATGGCGCGTATTCATGGCAAACCAAATTACAAAGCGCCGTGTACCCGCAGCCAAGCAAAAGCATTAGCGGCCGAGGGTTACAAAGTACGCAGGGCAAAAGGCAAAGGCTACCGCCGTGCCACCATTAAAGAAATTGCAGGCAGCTTAACCCATGGCAAAGCCAGCTTGGTTTTAAGTAAATTACGCAATAAAACTAAGCGCAATAGCTGGCAAATACCGGTAAAAGCGCGACCGTTTTTAGGCGACACAACCGCCAACGTACAGCGCGAACTGGCAACCATATTAAACCAACTCAATAAACGAGGATAAACACATGTCACTAGGTAAAGTGCAAGTTAACAATTTGAATTTAGGGCAAGGTGACATCCAAGGTGTTGAGCGACACTTCTTGTTTGTTGGCCTTGCAGGTGCAGTCGATGAAGAAAGCCAATTATTTAGCATTGGCGCTAAAACCGACTTAGAAAAAACCTTTGCAGATAGCCCACTGCGCGATCAGCTTATTGCAGCGCAACTAAACGCAGGCCAAAACTGGACCGCGGCGGTTTACCCGATGGCCGAACTGGAAACCATTGTTGATGTCATTGACCGCGCTAACGAAGTACAAAGCTTTGAAATGGTAGTGGTATGTGCTGAGCAAACAGCAGGCGCAGAAATCACCGCTATTCATGATCACTTAGAATCATTAAAAGCAAAACTTGGCCGCTTTGTATCGGCATTGGTTGCCGTGCCTGGTATTGATGTAGCCACGCAAACATGGCCAGCGTATGAAGCCGCAACAATTGCACTACAAGACGGAATTGCCGCGCACTTAGTGGTGCCTGTACCGCAATTACACGGTAATAACGTAGGCGTATTAGCAGGGCGATTATGTGACCGTAGCGTAAGCATTGCAGACAGCCCCATGCGCGTTGCCACTGGCAGTGTGTTAGGCCTAGGCGCTGCACCCGTTGACAGCGAAAACGAGCCGCTATCACTTGCCACATTAGAAACCCTAGCAAATAAACGCATGAGCGTACCGCAGTGGTACAGCGATTTTGAGGGAATTTACTGGAGCGACGCCCAAACGCTAGACGCCGCAGGCGGTGACTACCAATACCTTGAGCATTTACGCCCCGTGCATAAAGCCAGCCGCGAAGTGCGCGTGTTAGCTATTCGCCGTGTTGCAAACCGTGCGCTTAATTCAACGCCTAACAGCATTGAACTAAACAAGTCGTACTTTATGAAACCACTGCGCGCTATGAGCAAAAGCACCACCATTTTAGGCACGCAGTTTCCGGGTGATATTAAGCCGCCAGTAGAGGGCGATGTAAATATTGTATGGACCACAAACAAAGCGGTGGTTATTTACTTGGTTGTTCGCCCTTACAACTCACCTAAAGAAATTACCGTCAACATCATGCTTGATTTAAGCAGCAACTAGGAGCACTAACCATGCGTTTATCTGGAATGAATTTTAACGTGAACTTGGGTGACATTATGGTCCAAGTTGACACAGCATCACTGGCTATTACCGACAATAGCGCAGTGAGCCAAACAGGTGGTGTGCCGGATGGCTTTGTTGATGGCGATGTAGCGGCTAGCGGTGAGCTGTCGGTTAACGCCAGTAACTTTGCGCTTATATCAGATGCGGCAAAAAGTGCCGGTTCTTGGCGTGGCATGGAACCGTTCGACATTATGTTTTATGCCAAAACCAGCAAAGACGAGCTAAAAGTAGAAGCCTTTGGTTGCCGCATTAAGCTAAGCGATATTTTAGACATAGACAAAAAAGGTGGCCAAGCCAGCCTGTTTAAAATTCCGTTTGATGTAACCGACCCCGACTTTGTAAAAATCAACGGTGTGCCGTACTTACGCGCCGAAGAAATTGAAAACATAGTGCAATAAAAGGCAGTTAGTAAATGGATGATCTAGACCACTTAGTAATTGCACAGGAACGCGCTGAAAAACGATTTACCGATCAGCGCCTAAAAGGACTTAACAACAGCCGCGTGATCAGTGCAACGGAATGCATTGATTGCGGCGACCCAATACCCAAAGCACGGCAAAAAGCCATAAAAGGTGTGCAGCGTTGTGTACCGTGCCAATCGTTAAGCGAGTAGCAAAATGAATGAATTAAAAATCAGATTGATAGGAGAGTTAATAGAACGTGAGGGCGGTTATGTAAATGACCCAACCGATCGTGGTGGTGAAACCATGTACGGTGTTACCAAAGCCGTTGCCCGTGATTTTGGCTTTACGTGTGCTATGCATGACTTGCCCTATCAAACTGCATTTTTAATTTACGAGCAACAGTACTGGGCACCTTTAAAGCTTAGCGATGTTAGTAAATTGAGCGAAACACTCACCGTGCAGTTGTTTGATTTTGCGGTTAACTCAGGCGTGTTAAGTGCAGGCAAAGCACTACAAAAAGCGTTAAATGTGCTCAACAAATGCCAAAGCCTTTACCCTGATTTAATAGTTGATGGCATAACCGGTAGCCGAACCATTAAAGCGTTAAATAGCTATGCTGCAGCGCGAAAAAATGACGGCTTAAATGTATTGATTGGTGCAGTAAGCGGCCAGCGAATTAGCTTGTTTATTGATATTGCGGCCAACGACGAAAGCCAAGAAAAATACACCTACGGGTGGTTACACCGCGTAGTTAATTTATAGGGGGATAGATCATGGAATGGAAAAAAATTGCAAACACAGTAGGCGGTATTGCTGGTGCAGTCGCTCCCTTATTAACTGGCCCTGTTGGTTTAGCAGTAAGTATTGGTAGCCAAATAGCTGGCGCATTAGGTACAGAAAATACGCCAGAAGCGGTGGCCGCTGAACTAAAAAACAACCCTGATGCAGCGCTTAAGTTGCAACAGTGGGCACACCAAGAACGTGAGCAAATACGCCAGGCTAATATTGAGCTGCAAAAAATTGCACTTGAAGAATATAAAGCGGATTTAAACGACCGCCAAAATGCACGAACTAACAATAAAGATCATTGGATGCCGTCAACGCTGACAATCTTGTTGTTTATTTTGTTTTCAGCGGTATTAGGTGCTTTGTTTTACGGCCCTGATATTGAGCGAAACCGTGACCTAATAGTGTATTTGGTTGGCAACTTGTTCGTGCTGCTAGCTAACGCCGCTGCATTTTGGTTAAGCGCTACTAAAAGCTCAAACGATAAAGACAAATTAATGAACCTAATGCAAAAAACGGCAGGGCAAGGAGTAGCAAAATGACCCAAGTAGCAACGTGGCTCATGGTCGCCATTGCATTTATTAGCTTAGTGCTAACCATATTAGTGCCGCTGTTAGTGAGCTTGTTTAATGCCCACAAAGCCACGGCCAAAGAGCTAAGCGACCATAAAACCCATGTGGCCGAAACCTACGCCACAAAAACCGATTTTGACAAATTAACCGATCGTATGGAAAGCCGTATGCGAGATGGATTTGAAACGTTACAAAAATTATTAACTACTCATTCTAAGGATTAACCCATGAACAAGAACATTACTTTGACAATCGCAGGTGAAGAACTGGGCTTTGACGTTACCACTGAAAATTATAACGGCTACTTAAACGACATTATGCCTAATAACAAAGTAGCGCCAGCGCATAACTTTGTAATGCGCTCGGTTGTTGATAGTGACAAAGAACAATTACGCAAAGTATTAAGTGATTCGCCAGGCGCAGCAATGCAAATTTGTGGCTTGCTGCAGCAGGAGTTTGCGCCAGCAATTGAAATTAGCGTAAAAAAATAGAGTCGCTGGTTGAAGCCATAGGCAACAACCAGCTTGAGCAATTGCTAACTTATCGGCGGCAAATATTGCCGCACGAAGACGATAGCGAACTAAACATTGCTCGGGCTGCATGGCTTATAAAGCGCCAGCGAGAAGATTTAGAAAACATAATTACCAATGCCGTGTGCAAAGCCTTTGGGGGCAAGTAAATGAGTTTACCGCAACAGCTAATGTTTACCGTTGGATTAGTTGACCAAATAACTAAGCCTATTGCCAGAATAAGCAATAGCTTAAATGGGTTAACCAACGATTACCAATCGGGTGCCGTTAAAATGGCGTCGGGCGTTGCGGGTATTGCGGCCAGTGGTTATGCACTGCAAAACGCATTGATGCCAGCCATTGAAATGGATCGTGCATTGGGCGAGGTTAAATCATTAGGTGTTCGCGAATCGGCACTAAAACAACTAACCGATACTTCATACGAATTTGCCCTTAAGTACGGAAAATCGTCGACTGAATTTGTTAAATCGAGCTACGACATACAAAGCGCTATTTCTGGGCTTAACGATGCCGACCTCTCGGCGTTTACACTATCGAGCAACGTATTAGCTGCAGCCACTAAAGCCGACGCAGGCACGATTACCAATTACATGGGTACCATGTATGGCATTTTTAAAAACCAAGCTAATGCTATGGGTAAAAGTGAATGGGTTGAACAGCTAACCGGTATGACGGCCAGTGCAGTACAAGCGTTTAAAACAACGGGCTCAGAAATGTCGAGCGCGTTTACCGCCATTGGTGCGCAAGCAACCACAGCAGGTATAGCCATGAATGAACAAATGGCAGTTTTAGGTACTTTGCAAGCGACCATGTCGGGCAGTGAAGCCGGTACAAAATACAAGTCGTTTTTAGCAGGAGTAGGCAAAGCACAAGACGCGCTAAACCTAACCTTTACCGATAGCCAAGGCGCGATGCTGCCCATGGTTGACATACTAAACCAAATTAAAGGCAAATACGGCGAAACCATAGACGTAGCCGAGGGGGATGCACTTAAAAAAGCATTTGGCTCAGCCGAAGCGGTTGCCACCATAAACTTACTGATGAATGACATTGACGGCCTAGGCCAATCAATCGATTCATTGGGTAATGTAACCGGTATGCAGCAAGCCGAAAAAATGGCAATGGATATGACCGACCAAAGCCAGCGGCTAGCACAAAGTTGGTACGTAATACGCGCCGCTTGGGGCAGTGCAATACTGCCAGTGTTTAATAAATTTGTAGGCCTTATTGCAGATATGGGCACTAGTGTTGTGTGGTTTACCGAGGCGTTCCCTAATTTAACTAAATGGATAGGCTATGCCGCTGTGGGTGTGCTTGGCCTTGTAGCTGCTGGCGGGTTATTTACGCTAATGATGGGCGCAGGAAAAATGGCTATGGTTGCATGGACAGTAGGCGCCATGGCGTGGGGCGGCATAACTACAGCACTCACCACTGGGTTAACTTTTTTAAAAGGTGTCATGCTAGCGCTAAATATTGTGATGTATGCAAACCCAATAGGTTTAATTGTAGCGGGGATAACTTTAGCAATAGCCGCTGTTGGCGCGCTAATTTATTACTGGGACGATTTAAAAGCCACCATGGGCGAATGGGGCTGGATAAAAGCCATTGGCGGTATTTTTAGCAGCGTTTGGGGTGGCATAAAAAGCATATTTAACGACACCATGGATTGGATAATAGACAAATTAAACCTGATCCCCGGTGTTGATATTGATACCAATATTGCAAGCACTTCTGTTGCAAGCATTAGCGCAATAGAGCCAATCAGAAGTAAAGCTGAAAAAGGTGGCATTACCCAGCAAATTAGCAATGCCAACCAACAAAAATCAACACACATTGCCAGCGTGACGATTAACCCAGCCAAAGGCGACAGCAACTACATGAATTTTGTTGAGATGCACTCATGAGTATTTATATCGACCTACATATTAAGCATGGCGATGTGGTGTTAGATGCAGGGCACAACCCCATGTATTTAACCGATCGTGATGTTATTGCTCAAGACATTGTGCATGCCATTTTAGACACCGGCCTTGCAAACTTATTAGTAAGCGACCGAGGAACTGGCGTTACACAGGACACCAAAACGCAAATAAAGCTACTGGTAGAAGACGACGTGCGCATTATGCCAGGCACTGTAAAAGTTCAGCAAAACGAGAATCAAAAAGGCCAATGGTGGGTGCATGCTAAAACCATCGAATTTGGCGCTATTTCATCATTGATCATAGAGGCGCAATAATGGCTGACTTAACCCCAATAATTGACTTTAAACGCATTGTAGAAAAAGCGGGTATACCCACCACAGAAGACGGCTGGAAAACGCTATTTAAACAAGACGTAAATGAAAGCGGCAGTATTATTGCCAACGACTCGAGGCGCTCACCTTTTTGGCGGCTAATAAGCGCCATTGTGGCAAAGCCTGCCACATGGGTAGTCAACAAAATATTAATAGAAAAAATACTGCCTAATCTTTTTTTGCAAACGGCTACTGATAGCGAATTTATTGAAGCCAAAGCATGGGAGCACGACCTAACGCGTAAAAGTGAAGAGCGAGCACATGGCAAAGTGCGATTTAATCGCGCAGCTATTACAGGACCAGGTTTATTAATTAGCGCCGGTACCGTAATACAAACCGACGCTATAAACGGCACAGTTTACCGTGTGCTAACGGTTGATGATGTAATTTTACCTGAAAACCAAGCAAGTGTATTAGTGCCTGTTGTTGCCGAAAATGCAGGGGCAGCATACAACCTAGGCGCAGGTTATTACCATATTTTACCTGAGTCGGTAACGGGTATTGCCAGTGCAGTTAATGATGAAAACTGGCTTGATGCGCTTGGCGCGGATGCCGAGACAAACCAAGATTTAAAACTACGCACCCGTAACGCATTTACCGCTGCAGCGCCTTGGCACATTGATGCCGTTTATCGCGCTATTTTAACCCAGCGAAGTGGCCTAGATACCGACAATATATTTTTTGAACACGATGCACCGCGTGGCCCTGGTACTGCCAATGCCTATATTTTGTTAGACACCGGTACACCTAGCCAAAGCCTAATTGATGATTTAAACGAATACGTAATGGAAAAAGGTTTTCATGGTCATGGCGACGATTTACAAGTAATAGCGATGCCAGGCATTAATGTAAGTGTAGGCGTAACCATATACCCACATGACTATTTATTAGCGACCCAAATAACCGCATTGCTAACAAACGTTGAAAACTTTATACGCAGTGCGTTTAGAGAAAACACCGATTACACAGTGACTAAAACACAACCCGCTAACCGCTTTAGCTTTAGCCGATTAAGCCAAGAGTTGCATAGAGAGTTTGACGGTATTGATTCATTAAATTGGCACCAAACCGATATAACCAGCCAAAACAATGTACCGCGCTTAACCGCGCTAACCATAGAAAACGGTAATGCGTTATGAACATAAACTGGCAAGCCCTAACCAAAATGCCGTACTGGCTAGCCCGCCCTAAAAGCGAGCTAGACAAACTACGCCAAGCCGCCATTATTTATTGGCAGCGCGTAGCCGACATACTGGCATGGCCTGCAAAACAGCTCGACCCAATGACAGCCGAGCTAGAGCTGGTTAATTTGCTCGCATGGGAGCGAGACATTACCCAAATACCCAACGAAACCGAGTTGATGTACAGAACGCGCGTTAAGTACGCCCTGCAATTTGCCAAAGGGGCAGGCAGTAAAGAGGGGTGGTATTTCATGTTTGAAAAGCTAGGTACTCCCTGGATAACCATTGACGAACGTGTGAGTGAAACTGATTGGGATGTAGTGAGCTTGCAGCTTTTAGACTCAGACTTAGCGGAGCGTAACCAGCTTATAAATAACATTTGCAGGCAGTACGGGCGAACAACGCGGCGCTACCAGTACGACACAATTGCTAGCATGCCACTTATTGCACCGCCAAACGACTTTGCATTAGACAGCCTTACAGGTTTTGCAAAGCTTAATGACGACATGACCCCAAAACTTGGGTTGGCGCTAATGGATAACGAATCACATTTTATTATTGCAACAAATAAACAGCTTATTAGCTAAAAAGAGGAATTAACATGGCTTCAGTAATTACAATTGCAGGTGAAAAACTTTTTGCGGCAAAAGCGCAAGCTAATGAGCAACTAGACATAGACACGTTTATTTTTGCAAACGTACCTGCTCAAGACGCAACAGCCCCAATAAACCGCGATGAAGGTTTACCAACCGATCACGTAGTGCATCAACAAATAGTGCAGCAAGTAGGCCGTATTAACGAAAACGTAGTGGTTTACTCAACCGTGCTCGACAGCATTACAGGCCCGTTTGAATTTAACTGGGTTGGACTATATTCATCAGTAAACCAAACATTGGTAGCTATTAACCACATACCAAGCACCGCCAAAACAATTACCGAGCCAGGCGCGGCAGGTAACACCTTAAACCGTAACTTTGGTATTGAGTACTCAGGCATTGCAGATTTAACCGGTATTAATGTAGCGCCAGAAACATGGCAGCTAGACTTTACCGCACGGCTAAGCGGTATGGATGAATTAACTCGACAATTGGCTAGTGACTTGAATGGAAAGGACTGGTTTATTAATGATGGCTTTAAGGTAGAACCAAGAAATGCAGCAGATTCATTTAAAATTTTACCGGGTGTAGGTTATGTAAGTGGCTTACGTGTTGAGCTTGAGAACGAACATATTTTTACTGTAGAAAATCACCCTCAATTTGTTTATGTAGATGCCTGGTTTGAAGGCGATGCGAACAGTACATGGCGCCCTCAAATTAAATTTACTGTGACGAATATAGATCAAGGCGATTATATTGATACGCAAGGCATAAAGCATTACGTGCATAAATTGGCTATTTTAAACGCTGATGGTGGTGTAACAGACCTTCGCCAAACTAGTGGCCTTGTAAGCAGTACTGGCGCAAAAAAAGGGCAAGTAGTTCGTCGCAGCCCTTTAAGTAATGAAGCTCAGTGGTACCGTCCAGGTCATTATGATGTGTCAAGCTATGGTGATATTAGCCTAGGAGCTGATGACGCCATTAATGAAGTGCGAATAGATATGCTGAATGATGGTGGAGGGCGCATGTTTTTACCAGCTGGCGCATATTCTGTTAATCAATCGGTAATACCAGATGCAACCAATACTGCAAGTACATTCGTGATAGAGGGGGAAAGCCAGCATGCGAGTAGTATTGAAACAGACCAAGATATTCGCGTTATTGTAGCTAGGGATCAAATGTCTGTTGGGAAAGTGAGAATAAAAAATACTGATATAAATAAAATTGGTCGAGCGATTACAACTAATGATGGCAAGCAGTCGCGTCAATCTTCGTTTACTGACAGTTTTATAGAAGGATTTAGGTATGGTATTTGGCAACGCTATTCTATATGGAATGATTTTCGTAATTTAACATTGCAAGGTAATACCTGTGGAGTGCGGTTGGCCCGTGCTGCTTATCAAGAAGATAATAGCAATCCAGAGACTGGAAACAATTGGAATAGTTGGCAAAATGGTTGGTTTCATAATGCACTTGTATTTGACAATGTATTTTGTAGTGGTGGTGAAGTAGGAATTTGGGCAGCATCCATGTGTGCAACCTATATGAGTTGTACAACGCAGGGACAGGAGTCAGACGGTTCGTCAAACGATGTACTGCCAAATGGAACGAAAGGAACAGGTATTAGGTTAGATGCAGGGTACGATAACAATCGCTCAGGTTGGAACAATGCAATCATTAGTCACTATGTTGAAAACACTGACGTTGGTGTGCATGCAATAAATCAAAAATTCTTAGATATCAATGGTCTGTTTATGCAGGGAAAGGCGCCAGGTGGTGGCGCTATGCATGCGCTGTTAGCTGATAATTCTATGGTTATGGCGCGCGGAATTTGTGGCCAGTCTTACTTTGATGATGCAATTGTTAAAGCAATTAACGGTGCTAAGGTTGTGATTGAAGGGGGGATTCACGGCCCAATGATTGGCAAGGACTTTGAAGCAGATGCCATATCAGAAGTGCTTCCGCGTGGCCAAGTTGATACAGATAAACAGGTATATAGGTTGAGCAAAATTGCAGGTGATGCAAAGGTATTCACTTTACCGATTGCCTTGCCGCAAAAGGCAATAATGAAGCTTTATTTTAACGGTATTTATGATGGTTATTCATTACGAAGTGGTGAATGTACTTTAACTAATTTCAATAATTTAACCCAAACAAAAATAGATTGGGTTGGATTGAAACCTGAGAACCTTGATGTTACTGCATCTAATAATGGTTCCATCACGATAGAGTTGAATGGCACCCAAAGCCATGAACAATATGTTATTGCACAAGTTGTTGGTGGTGAAAATATTTCCAATACCCGATTAGAACTAACAGGAGTATAAATTATGGCGTTAAAAATGAACTTTACACAAAACCTATCCGGCGCAACACAGCAAGTAATAACCAAAGATGCATATTGGCGTGTTATGGATATTGCCGGGAATAAGAATGAATTACTTGTGAAAATGGAGATACGTGAAAGTGCAAATGCTCCTGCGGCAATTGGCTTATTTCCTTTTTCGTTTGTACCAAGTAACGAGGGTGGAAATTATACTTTGCAAGCTTATGAGCATTTGAGAACTTTGCCACAGTTTGTAGGAGCGATTGATTGTTAAACCTAAACTCTACTCGCTTACAGTTAAAATCACTTCGCATTACGGCTAGCCAAGAGCTTGCCAGCGAAGACGCCAGCGGCCAATCATCAAGTACTGATCAGGCTGAAACCGGTATTAAGGCTAAAACGTTGGCTGTGAGTGGTTTTTTACCCTTCACTATGGCCGATAACTTGGCCGATTTGTTTAATTTAGCCGAAGCGACTGAGGGCGGAGCGCGTGTTATTTATCGTATAAGTAATCGCACTGCAAATACGCTGGGGGTTAAACAAGTGCGTTTTAGCAGTAAAATTGAAGCGGTTGAACAAGAAACTACCCGCCAATGGGCGATTAGTTTTACTCTTGTTGAATATCGCTCAGTACCGCAAAAAGTAGAAGAGCGCGCACCACAAGCCGAAGCCAACCAACAGGGCGGTAAAAGCAAGGTACAATATGCAAATATTGGTGATCATCTACAAAAAAACTTTGAATCGTTGAGAACCGTGTAATGACAACCGCCAACGCTCGTTTTATTGCTCGCGCTTATATCAGCGATAGTAAAGTTGATATGAAAGACCACTGGATAGTGCTGCAAGCATCAACGCCAGGTAACTGCCAAATAACCGTTAACCAAAGCGTTGCTAAGTTAGCGCCGGTTGCGGTTGATTTAGGTTGGGGCGATATGGTTGACCGCGTATTTAACGGCTATGTTGAACGTGTGCTACCTGCAGTTAATGGGTGGTTTACGCTTTTTTGCCGAGAGTGGTCTGCATCACTCGCTTACAATTTAACGGTGATGCTGCGCCATCCTACAATGCGCCAAGTGCTTGACGAAATCACAGCGCAAACAGGCGTTGATTTTGTAATCCCAGATAAAGCCTATGCTGATACGGCCATACCGTGTTTTTACTCTGATAGTTCAGGCTATGCCATGTTAAACAATATTGGCCGTGCGTTCCGTATTGCCGATTTTGTGTGGTATCAACAAGGTAACGGCAAAGTATTTGTTGGCAGTTATGCTGATTCGTTTTGGTTTGATAAACCAGTAACAATAGCAAAAGAACTCATGACCGATCATCAAGCAGGCAAAACCGCAAAAATGCCAGCAGCACCAATGATACGCCCAAATGTTATAGCCAATGGCGAACGTATAACCGCTGTTGAGTTTCAAGATACAAACATGAAGATAAGTTGGTAACAATGGAAAAAGCGATATTAAGAATTGTGCGCCGGTTGTTTCCAGAACTAACCGGCCAATTACATTTACCGCGATGGGGTAGAGTAGTTGCA
Source organism: Pseudoalteromonas sp. NH0006-26 (assembly GCF_057552415.1). The sequence goes on along the minus strand of NZ_BAAJMJ010000006.1, from coordinate 38,443 downwards.
TTGCCAGAACTACCCGCCATCGATGGCGAACGTGGCAGCGATGCGTTTTACCCACGCTATGCTGTAAACGTGCAACTCATTGACGAAAACGGCACAGACACCAAATCAAAACCACTTCAAGCCGTGCCACTTCCATTACCCGGTGCAGGCGATAAGGCTGGCCGATTAGAACCGCCGGCTATTAATTCAATTGTAGAAATTGGCTTTGCCTATGGCCGAGCCGATAAACCATTCATTAGAACTGTATTGCCCTTTGGCTGGGACCTACCCGTAATCAAAGAAGGTGAAACCCGCACCCAAGTGCGTGACGGTGTATACCAACACATTGATGAACACGGCAACTTTGAAAACAAAACAGATGAATCATTAAAAGAAATCATCGGCAAATTAGCCGACCTGCAATGCGAAACACGCAAAGTAATAGCAACTAAAGAGCAAGACCACCGCAGCCCCAAAACATGGTTAGGGAGCGACAGCGAGAACGTGCTCAAGTTACTATCAGAACTAATGGCAACAGTAAAAAAATTATGTGAAACATGTTCAAATCATACACATGACAACTCTGTAGTGCCAAAGGAGGAGGCTGTTTTTAAAAACTATAATGTAGAGATAGAAGCGCAAAAAGTGCGTTTAGATGGTATATCAAAGTAGTTTTGCTCTAATAGGAAAATAAGAAAAGCCATTGTTAGATTTTATAATATATGGTTAATTAAGGTTATCTAATTAATAATTAATGAAAGTTAATTTATGGAATACCCTATTCTCGAAGCTCTTCCACAAATTCATAGTATTATGGTAGCCGTTGGTATTGCTGTTATCGTTACCTATTTCTCAATTAATATCCCCAAATTTAAGGAAGTAGAAAAAAACCTTGTTATATCTTTAGGTGAAGTAAATAGTGTGCTGACTTATAACAGTGTGCGAGAGAGTTTTGATTTTAATTCTTCTAGAGAATCTCCAAGTGATACTAGACCAGATTGGGAAGCGGAGCCTAAAATTTTTTTAAGGCATATATCTAATTACAAAGACTGCACTCCAGATAAAGCTATAGAAATAATAGATAAAGTTAAAAAAATATTCAGTAGGCTTGAAAATTCTTTCCCCCTGGCAAGTGAAATGGTGAACAACGATAAGATTATCCAAACGTATTTACCTAATAAATTATATGAAATGGGTAAGATTGTTGGATCGCTTCATTTTATGCTAGAAAATGATAAAGGAGTATTAAAAAAAATTGCAGCGCGTGCAGATGACCATGAGCAACAAAAGAAATTAAATATACCGATAAGCTATCCACCAGATTTAACTCCTGAAATGAAAAAGATGTGGGAAAAAAATTGGGCGATACAATTTAATAAAGCCAAAGAGCCTATACATAGTATTCTCATTAATGACTACGTTAAAAAAATTAATAAATTAAACACTTTAATTCCAAGAGCAGTTAATAAGCACGAAGAGTACATTAAGTTCGCAGAGCTTGTTGAACTAAAAGAGAAAGCGACTACAGTACTTTGGTCACTTGTATTTATACTTACTTTTGGTATAGCGACACCTCCCATATTACTAACTATTGCACGCTCCAGTGAGAATGAATTACTCTTTACCGCTTCCTCATTTATCTTACTCATTATTACTCTTATACCATATTTCATGTTAATCATTAATTTGTTTAAATTGGTAAAGCAAAAGTTAGAAGTTTATTAACGCTTAAAGTTTCACTTTTTTAGATATTAAAATATTTACTGCTTTTACTTCAATAAAAGCAGTAAAGTCTACGAAAATGAGTACAGGGTTAAGTTAAATTTATTTCAAGAAATCCGCACTCTTCCTCACCCTCCTGCGCGCTCTTTATCGTTATTTTTTTACAGTTTTAAAGTACTTCATTTAAAGCGCCAGCCAGCGCCCTATATAAGGTTCTTAGTGGATCAGGGATCTGAAAAGATCGAAACTAATTTCACTGTTTTACAGTTTAACCGACTGTAATTTATAAGGAATTTAAAATAATAAGGCGATATAACAATAACTTAGTTCGTTTACGTGAGGTTTTAAAGATCAGAGCGGGATTTTAAGAGGCAATAAAATTAATATAAAACAATAATTTAATCAAAAACAAAAATGAAATTGAAAAACACTAAAAAAGCATGCAAAAAATCGATTTTTGTAAAAGCTAAACACATAACTGTTTGCCTTTATTCTGGTGATGTTTAACAATGTCACTATCAAGCTTATAAATAATTTAAATTTAGCGTTACAAAAACCAAACAACGACCAAAACTGTGACCAAAAGAAAATTTTAATTTCATTTTTATTTATAAGTAATTATTTTTAAAGGTTTATTTATTTTATGTGTGAGTTACTTGGCATGTCAGCCAATGTGCCAACGGATATTTGTTTTAGTTTTTCAGGGTTGTTGGAGCGTGGTGGAAATACTGGCCCGCATAAAGACGGCTGGGGTATTACTTTTTATGAAGGTAAAGGCTGCAGAACCTTTAAAGATCCAGAGCCAAGTTATCAGTCAGAAATAGCAAAGCTGGTAAAAGCGTACCCAATTAAAAGCGTATCGGTAATTAGTCATATTCGCCAAGGGAATCGTGGTCGGGTGTGTCTTGAAAACACTCATCCGTTTACCCGAGAGTTGTGGGGGCGCGAAATAACCTATGCACACAATGGGCAGCTTTCAAATTATCACGATTTAAAACCAGAGTATTATCGCCCTGTGGGAAACACCGACAGTGAACTCGCTTTTTGTTGGTTACTTGACAAAATTCGCGAAAAATACCCAAAGCGTCCAAGTAATATGGCGTCGGTTTTTAGATATGCCGCCAAGCTTTCGCATACACTGCGTGAAAAGGGCGTATTTAATATGTTATTGACCGATGGTGTATTTGTTTTAGCGTATTGTACTAATAACTTACACTATATAACGCGCCGTGCGCCATTTGGTAAAGCTACATTGATTGATGCGGACATGGTGGTCGACTTTCAACAAGAAACCACACCAAACGATGTAGTAACGGTTATAGCAACAAGGCCATTAACTAATGATGAGCGCTGGCAAAAAATGCAGCCAGGAGAGTTTGCGTTATTTAAAATGGGTGAATTAATGTAGCTTGGGTAGAGTGAAATGAAACCCAGCTTAAAGTTTTAAATTTAAGTATTAAAATGAAAAGCCCAAGTTATGGTCGTCACACTTGGGCCTTTCACCTTGTAAGCAATTTACTCTGGTGATAGTTCGTTTTTCACTTCTGCAGGTAAAGCAGGTGGGTTGATCACGGTAAACGATTTCATTTGCACTTCAAACTGCTCCACACCTTTTTCACCCTTCCACATGCGCACTAGCATGTAATCCATTTCTGGGGCAAACCAGGCTAAAGCTTGGCGTTTATCGTTATCGTATAAGCGTTTAACTTTCACTGCTTCTACATTACCTATAGGCAGAGAAATCATTTCGGTTTCTACCACTTCAAAGTCGTAGTCACGGCAATTACCTTTTTTATCAACCAACGGAAACGAGAAGTTGGTTTTGCCTTTTTTAAGACCTTCACGAACTTGTACTTGATAAGAAATACCATCTTGGAAGTTATCATGCCATTGGCATTTTAACGGGTAATCGCTGGTGTTACTGGTAACAGTTTTGGTTAGACGGTCAAAGTTAATTTCATACTTTTTGTCAGGCCCAGTGCCTGTGCGGATCATCGTGTAATCAATAGGCTCTACTTTATCATTCATAAAGCTAAAGGTTGATGACTCTTGACGTGAGTCAGAGAAAATCATCCATTCAATATCGCTGTGGTAAGTGACTTGGTAGTTATTATTATCGAGTTTTTTTAGTTCACGCTCGGCTTTGCCATGATTAGTGCCTTTGCGCAAAATATCATAACTAGCTTGGTACTGGGTTAACTCGCCTGCAATCAGGCTGGTAGGAAGTAATAAAGTGCCCGCACATAGTAGCCAAGCACTTAATTTTTTATTTTGGGTAGTGCGCGCCGTGTGCAGGAAGTTGTTTTTCGTCAAGAACTGCATAATCTGCTTCCATCGTAAGTCGTTGTTCACTGAACCACTTGACCACCAAAGGATAAATTATGTGCTCTTGCGCATGCACACGTTTAGCGAGCGTGTCTGCTGTATCGTTTGCTAATACAGGCACTTTAGCTTGAAGAATAACGGGTCCGCCATCTAATTCTTCAGTTACAAAGTGAACACTAACGCCGTGAACGTCGTCTTTTGCATCAATTGCTCTTTGGTGGGTATTCAGCCCCTGGTACTTAGGCAACAAAGATGGATGAATGTTCAACATTTTTCCAACATATTTTTGCACTAAGCTAGGAGTTAGAATACGCATAAACCCAGCTAATACAACTAGATTTGGTTCAAAAGAGTCAATTATATGCATTAACTGGGCATCGTAAGCTTCGCGTGAGTCAAACTCTTTATGACTCAGTACTTGCGTAGCAATGCCTACACTTTTTGCACGCTCTAACCCATATGCGTCTGCTTTATTACTAATAACAGCCGCAATATGAGCGTTTATCTCGCCGCTTTCACAGGCATCAATAATGGCTTGTAAATTTGAGCCACTGCCTGAGATTAAAACTACTAGACGAGTGGGTGCCATTACGCAGCACCACCTACAATTTCAACTTGCTCTTCGCCCGCAACCGCATCTTGAATTTCACCAAGGTGCCATGCGTTTTCGCCAAGATCTTTTAAAATGTTTAAGCTGTTATCAAGTTGATCTGCAGGTACAACTAACACCATACCTACGCCACAGTTGAATGTGCGGTACATTTCGTGAGTGGTAATATTGCCATTTTCTTGCAACCAACTAAATACAGTAGGCCACTGCCAGCTATCACCTTTAACAACCGCTTTAGCAGATTCAGGTAATACACGAGGGATATTTTCCCAAAAACCGCCACCAGTAATATGCGAAAGCGCATGCACATCTACTTGCTTAAACAACTCAAGTAATGGCTTAACGTAAATGCGTGTTGGTTCTAAAAGGTGCTCACCTAAGGTTTTGCCATCAATCACTTGGTTAGTATCAGCGTTAGAGACTTCTAATACTTTACGAATTAGTGAGAAACCGTTTGAGTGTGGACCACTAGAAGCAAGCGCAATAAGCTGATCGCCTGCGGCTACTTTAGTACCATCAATAATTTTTGATTTTTCTACCACACCGGTACAAAAGCCTGCCATGTCGTAGTCTTCACCATCATACATACCTGGCATTTCAGCTGTTTCGCCACCAATTAGGGCACAACCTGAAATTTCACAACCTTTACCAATACCGGTTACTACGTCGGCTGCTGTGTCTACATCTAGTTTACCCGTTGCATAGTAATCTAGAAAAAACAGGGGTTCAGCGCCTTGTACTATTAAATCATTTACACACATCGCAACTAAGTCGATACCTACGGTATCGTGCTTTTTAAGGTCAATTGCTAAACGTAACTTAGTACCAACACCGTCAGTGCCTGCTACAAGTACAGGTTGCTTATAACCTTCAGGAATTTCGCAAAGTGCGCCAAAACCACCAATTCCGCCCATCACTTCAGGACGACGAGTTTTTTTAACTACGCCTTTAATACGCTCAACAAGTGCATTACCAGCGTCGATATCTACGCCCGCGTCTTTATAGCTTAGAGACTGTTTTTGTTCGCTCACAGGTTTTCCTCAAAATAGTTGTTTTGATGCTTACTTAGAAACGCGCGTATTTTACAACAATTGCAGGGGCGCGGCTAGTTGAAATCTATATTTGATTTTAAAGACAAGGACACTTGTCCGCTAGTTGTTGTATTAGTAAACAAAAAAAGCGCCCAATGGCGCTTTTTAACATGAAAATAAAAATTAATACTACAAATTAGGCTTTTGCTGTAAGTATCGCTCTAAGTGGAGCAGGGTAGCCTTCAATGGTTTTACTGGTGTCAGTGGGGTCTAAAAAGTCAACTAAAGATTCGTTTTCCATCCAGTCAGTTTTACGCTGCTCGTCGAGCGTTGTAATAGCACAATCTTTAATTTGCACATCTTTAAAGCCAACACGTTCCATCCACAATTTTAATGCCGCAGTGCTTGGAATAAACCATACATTACGCATTTTTGCGTAGCGGTCGGTCGGTACTAAAACGGTGTTTTCATCGCCTTCAATAACTAAAGTTTCAAGTACTAGCTCACCACCAGGGCGAAGCTGTGCCTTTAATTGCGCTAAAAAGTCGATAGGTGAGCGACGGTGATAAAGTACTCCCATCGAAAATACCGTATCAAATGCTTTAAGCTCTGGTAGGGCTTCTACACCTAATGGCAATAAATGCACGTTTTCATCAGGGTTAAAGTGTTTAATTGCCTGAAACTGACATAAAAATAAGTCAGATGGGTCAATACCCACCACAAACTGAGCACCTTCACCGCGCATACGCCATAGGTGATATCCCGAGCCACAACCAATATCTAATACAGTACGGCCTTTTAATGGCTCAATATGCGGTAGGAGTCGATCCCATTTCCAGTCACTGCGCCATTCTGTATTAATATCGATACCGTGCACATTAAATGGACCTTTTCGCCAAGGCATCATTCGTTTTAATAAATGCGTGGTTTGCTTTTTTTCGCCTTCAGTCATTTCGCCAGGCGCGCCTATTGCTACTTTGCTGACAATATCAACTTGGTTTGTTGATACCTCAGGTAAGTTTTTTAGTACTTTTTGCCATTGAGGCAAATCGCCATGGCTAGCCTCTTGTTGCCAATGCTTTAATTGCGCAGGCAAGGTTTCTAGCCAGTGGCTAAGTGGGCTTTGTGCAATAGCAGCGTAAAATTGGTTAAACCATGCAGACATGTGTCACTCTCTAAATTATTTAATTGCTACCATTGAGCAAAAATTGAAACATTGATACCACACTTGCGTTTGGCTAAAACCAATGTCGCTTAAACGTTGTGTATGTGTGCTAAGTGTATCGGGGCGCATTACGTTTTCAATGGCGGTACGCTTTTGGCTTATTTCCAGCTCAGAGTAGCCATTATGACGTTTAAAGTCGTGGTGCAAGTCAATCAGTAAGTTATCACATTGCTCGTTTTCGGCTTTAATTTTTTCACTTAATAGCAAAACGCCACCGGGCTTTAAATTAGCGTATATTTTTTCAAGTACCGCTTTGCGCTGCACAGGTGGAATAAACTGCAGAGTAAAATTCATCGCCACTACTGAGGCATTTTGAATATCAAGCTCGTTAATATCACCTAATGTAACCGTTACAGGAACATCAGATCTGAACCCTTGTAAATGGACCTTACAACGCTCCACCATGGCTTGTGAGTTATCTACAGCAATAATATGACAGCTATCAGTTTGAATATTACGGCGCATACTTAGGGTAACCGCCCCTAACGAGCAGCCTAGGTCATACAAATTTGAATTTGGCTGAGCATACTCACCAGCTAATTTTCCCATGGTACTTACTATGGTGGCGTAACCTGGTACCGAGCGTTGGATCATGTCGGGAAATACTTCAACCACGTTTTGATCAAAACTAAAGTCTTTTACTTGTTGCTCAGAGGCATAAATACTGTCTTTTATACTCACGAAGGCAGTCTCTTTGAAAATAATAGTGCTATTTTAACATTTTATGCTGGATAGTCAGTGATAAATTCAGTAGCTTGACTAGAATTATGAAGAATAAGTATAAAAGAGATTATTAAATGAGCAAAAGTAAGGTTATTAGTACCGACGACATATTAGCAACATTATGCCACTCAGTAACGGGTGTACTTTCATCAGCCAGCGGCAACGAGATCAGCTATTCAGCCATGGTGCAAAAAATTACCCGCACATGTATGCGACCAGACATAGGTTGTTTTGTTTTATTTGACGGGGGCTTTACCGGCTTAGTTGTTACCAACTTTACGGCGCAAGCGGCGATGGAAATTTATGGCGATTACATGCGTAACATGGGTATGCCAGAAGAGGAAATTGCACACAGCCACTTATCTGATGATGTTTCAAACGTGATGGGCGAGTTGATGAACCAAATAGTGGGCGACTTCACGTCAAAAGTGCGTGAACAGCTGCATACCTCTATTACCCAAAATCAGCCAAAAATGATGGCTATTAATAAACAAGTGCAAATATCGGTTGATACCACTATGGATCGTCCGCAAGCACGTCGCGTAACGTTTACGACTCGCAACCAAAATATCTTCTATTTAGAATTAGCGATGGATAAAACAGAGTTTATTAAACTTCACGACTTTGACATTGTAGAAGCGATAGACCCAGACGATATTATCGAAAATGAAGCTAAGCAAAAAGCGGATAAAGAAAAAGCGAAACAGCCAAAGCAAGATGATAGCGACGACGACTTTATGGCCGAATTAGGGCTTTAATGTTTTTACGTAGGTTGGGTTGAGTAAAACGAAACCCAACGAGCTAGCTGTCAGTTTTTTTGCTATCAGTAAATTTTAAAAAACGCGATTTAGTATCGCGTTTTTTATTATTGAGAGCTTTAATTGCGAGTTAGGTTGTATTTATATTTTACGCTGACCGCTGACCGCTGACCGCTGACCGCTGACCGCTGACCGCTGACCGCTGACCGCTGACCGCTGACCGCTGACCGCTGACCGCTCAATTATACGGATTCTCACCCATCGCAATAGCTACACAAAAAATCCGTAAATCCAGCTCTAGCTGATGGTACTGCGGCTCCATATGGCAGCATAATTTATAAAAGCCTTTGTTATGGTCTTTTTCCTTAAAATGCGCGAGTTCGTGCACCACTAATGCTTTTAATAATGGCTCGGGGCCGCGCAGTAAATCGCTGTTTATTGCTAAATCGTGCTTGCGGGTTTTACCTTGCATACGGTACGTGTGGGTACCGAGCGCATTGGTAACCATATCACCTTGTTTTTTAAACGCAGCGCGGCCAAATGGCGGGGCGTTTTTTAAATATTGCTTTTTAAGCTCAGTGGCGTAGCTATACAGTAACTTATCACTGGTAATACGATGCGCCTGCGGGTACTTTTTAAGTAAATACTCACTTACCTTTCCTGCTTTTATTAGTCCTAATACTTGCTCAACGATATTGGCAGGGTAGCCGGTAAAGTAACGTGCGTATTCACTCATTATTGTCTCTGTATTTTGAATTTATTTTTAAAAAAGTGCTTGCTGCTGGGCTTCTTTTTCACCACTAAATGGGTTGAGTACGTTGTGATTATACCCCAAATCTTGGCAAAACTGGCGAGCCAGCAGCGGCGCTTGGCGGTTATCAGCGGTATGAAAAAACACATAGGGGCTTTTGCCCTCATCGAGCCACTGGCTTACTTTGCTAAGCCAAGGCTGATAAAAGGTCTTATAATCGTTTTCTAAGTTAGCAATAACAAAACGTGCCATAGGCTGCGAGCCAGTAGCAATAGCGTGTACCGGTAAATAAGGCTTTTTTTGTTGTGCATCTATTAGCGCTTCGGTGGTTGGCTTTACTGCAAAGAGCGCCCGAGTATCCATAGCAATGCGGTTTATATTATGTGCCATTAAAAGCTGATTAAGTGCGATTTCGGCCTCACCTTTTTTGAAAAAATCAGGGTGGCGTACCTCAACCCCATAGTTTAGCTCTTTAGGAAGTAACTCAATAAAAGCGGCAAGCTTAGCTAAATGCTGTGGCGCAAACGCTTTAGGTAATTGCAGCATTATTTGCCCTGTTTTTTCAAATAGTGGGGCGAATAAATTAAGCCAATTGGTTAGCTCATGTTGCACGTTACTAAGCTGGAGTTCGTGACTAAAGCGCCGATGAAATTTAAAGGTAAATTTAAACTCATCGGGTACACTGGCAGCCCAGCGTAATACAGTGTCAGGCGAGGGATCGGCATAAAAACTGGTGTTACCTTCCACCGAATTAAAATGCTGCGCATATTCACTGAGCATATCGGCATTTTTACACTGGCGTGAAAATAAATTTCCTTTCCATGCGTTGCTCGACCACTGCGGGCATCCAATATATAGCATACTAACAAAAGCCTTGTTATAAAGTGCCTGTAGTGTAACAAATTACAAAACGGTGCGCTGTAAATTCAACCTAGAAAGGTAAACACGCCCTAGCATCTTCAACCTACTTGGGTATAATGCAGGGCTTAATTTGATTATTTTGAATTGCTAGCGGTTTTATTTTCATTTTGGTGTTTATAAAAACTTTTAAAACAACGGTGTTTAACCGCTATATGCCTTTTATCTGACAGGAAAACTATGCGCTCTATATACTGCGGACAGCTAAATAAAACTCACGTAGATCAGGAAGTTGAACTATGTGGCTGGATCAACAAACGACGTGACCTTGGTGGACTTATCTTTGTCGATTTACGTGATAGAGAAGGTTTAGTACAAGTTGTATTCGATCCGGAAGTTGAAGGATTAATGGAAACAGCTAACAAACTTCGTCAAGAATTTTGTGTTCAGTTAAAAGGGATTGTACGCGCTCGCCCAGATAGCCAAGTAAATAAAGACATGGCAACCGGCGAAGTAGAAATTTTAGGCACGGGTTTAACGATTATTAACCGCTCTGAGCCTATGCCACTTGATTTTAACCAAGTGAATTCAGAAGAGCGTCGTTTAAAATACCGTTACTTAGATTTACGTCGTTTAGAAATGAGCGACCGCATTAAATTACGTGCTAAAGCAAGCAGCTTTGTACGTCGCTTTTTAGATGAAAATGGCTTTTTAGATATCGAAACGCCAGTGCTAACTAAAGCAACGCCTGAAGGTGCTCGCGATTACTTAGTACCGAGTCGTGTACATAAAGGTAGCTTTTACGCATTACCACAGTCGCCACAGTTGTTTAAGCAATTGTTGATGATGTCGGGTTTTGACCGTTACTACCAAATTGTTAAATGTTTCCGTGATGAAGACTTACGTGCTGACCGTCAACCTGAATTTACTCAAATAGATTTAGAAACCTCGTTCATGAGCTCTGATCAAGTACGTGGCATGACAGAGAAAATGATCCGTGAAATGTGGCAGTCATTACTAAATGTGGATTTAGGTGATTTCCCAATTATGCCTTACTCTGAGGCAATGAGCCTATATGGTTCTGATAAGCCAGACTTACGTAACCCAATGAAGCTTATTGATGTAGCCGATTTAGTAAAAGACGTAGAGTTTAAAGTATTCTCAGGCCCAGCAAACGATGAAAAAGGCCGTGTTGCAGTACTAACGGTACCAGGTGGTGCATCACTTTCTCGTAAGCAACTAGATGATTACACTAAGTTTATCGGTATTTACGGTGCTAAAGGTTTAGCATGGATGAAAGTAAATGACCGCGATGCAGGCGTTGAGGGCGTGCAATCGCCAATCGCTAAATTCTTAAATGAAGATGTGATCACGCAGTTACTTGAACGTACTAATGCACAAACAGGCGATATCATTTTATTTGGTGCGGATAAACGCAACACCGTAAATGAAGCCATGGGCGCACTTCGTTTAAAAATTGGTATTGATTTAGAAATCACTAATTTAGATAGCTGGGCACCACTTTGGGTTGTTGACTTCCCAATGTTTGAAGAAGATGACGAAGGCACATTACACGCTGTACACCATCCATTTACTGCACCAAAAGATATTAGTGCCAGTGAGCTTGAAGCAAACCCAGCAGCGGCTATTTCAGATGCTTACGATATGGTATTAAACGGCTACGAAGTGGGCGGTGGCTCGGTACGTATTCACAATGCAGATATGCAAGAAGCGGCATTTAGAATTTTAGGTATTGAAGCGCAAGAGCAGCAAGATAAATTTGGTTTCTTACTTGATGCACTTAAATACGGCACACCGCCGCATGCAGGTTTAGCGTTCGGTTTAGACCGTTTAGTTATGTTGTTATGTGGTACTGATAACATTCGTGACGTTATTGCTTTCCCTAAAACCACACAAGCATCGTGTTTATTAACCGATGCACCAAGCAAAGCTAACAGCGATTCGCTGACAGAGCTTGCAATTAGTGTAGTTGAGAAAGAATTACCAAGCGCAGAATAAAGCTAGCTTTTAGTTAGATCAAAACCCCTTAGGCTAAATACCTAAGGGGTTTTTTGTTTGGCATAACCCAATTTAGGTGCTTTATATTTATGAGTGAGTTATTTAAAGAAAGTCATTATTTTGATCAGCCATTTTTAAACTTTACAGCAAATGCAAAGCGCTTTAGCGATATTGAGTTTGAACAATGTCAGTTTATTGATTGCGATTTTAGTCACAGCCAGTTTAGTGCCTGTCGGTTTATAGAGTGTGAATTTATTAACTGTAATTTGACTGAGCTTAACTGGAATTACAGCTCCTTAGAAGAGGTGAGCTTTGCAAACTGTAAGCTCAATAGCATAGTGTGGGGGCAAGTAAATTGGCCGCAATTAGCGCTAACGTCACCGGTGAGTTTTAATCAGTGTGAGCTGAGCCATAGTTCGTTTTTTGAATTACAGTTAAAAGCGTTAACAATGACGAGTTGTTTTGCCAAAGATGTTGATTTTAGGCACGCTAACTTAACTCAAAGCAACTTCTCGGATACTGACTTTAGAGACAGCCTGTTTCATCAAACTAATTTGAGAAAAGCAAACTTTGTTGGCGCAACGCAATTTAATATTGATATAACAAGCAATGATGTGAGTAATGCAAAGTTTGAACGGCTTGAAGCGTTAAATTTATTAGCTGGACTTGATATCGAGCTGGTTGATTAGCCGCAAGAGTTTACGGCTAATGCGTATATTTACTATTAGCAAGCAGGGCCATTTTTGTTGCGCGCGCTAGCAAGTGCACGGGCTATGCTCAGTAGCTCAGGCGAAATATCATCAGCGCCATCTTTAATCAGTTTGGTTACATCACCAGATGAATATAAGCTATCACGCGGCGATTTAATTCCCAGCTCTCTCACAAAGTCTTTGGTTTTACCTGTACTGCCGGTTTCAATGAACTTAAAAATAATCCGTTCGTTGTTACTTTTCGGCTCGGCTTGTAACACTTTAATTTCTTCTTGGTAGGCTTCAATTCTGCTTTGGAGAATGTCGATGCGTTGTTCAATGCTGCTATATGATTTCATGAATGGATTCTTTTGCGATAATAGTAAAACAATAATCGCTATTATCGCACAAATTAGCAAAGGCGCGCGCTAACCTTTATAATAAAAATTGATGTTAGTTAAAAATGTATAAGTAATACAAGGGAATGCATGTTAAAAATTATAAAAAAGCGTTTAATGTTAAGTGCACTGACTTTAAGCTCTATGCTATTTGCATCATCAAGTTATGCCCAAGACGATGCAATCATTGATGAAAGTCGTAATCGCTCTATACCTGTAAAAATTACCCTACCAGCTAACCACCTTAAGTGCAGCGCGCAAGTCAAATGCCCTGTGGTATTTGTAAATGCAGGATATGGCATTAGCCACAATGAATACACTTTTGCGAGTAAGTTATTTAATGCGCAAGGTTATTTAAGCATTGCGGTAGCGCATGAGCTTAAAAGTGACCCTGCACTTAATCGTGCGCAGCCATACCTAACTACTCGTATGGAAAATTGGCACCGGGGTGTTGTAACACTCAAATTTTTAGTTAATGAGCTAAGTGTTAAATACCCTGAGTATGATTTTACAAAACTCACTTTATTTGGCCACTCAAATGGTGGAGATATCTCAGCCTTGTATACAGCTATTTACCCAAGTGAAGTAAGCCAATTAATTACGCTCGATCACCGCCGCATGTTATTGCCACGCAATAAAAACATACATGTGCTCACACTTAGAGGTAGTGATTACCCAGCCGATGCGAACGTGCTTTTAACCGATAAAGAGTTAACTGTTTATCCTGTTACACAAACGTTGATATCAGAATCACGTCATAACGATATGTACGATGACGGGCCTAAATGGCTGGTGGATAGAATGATTAAAGAGGTAGCGGCGTTTTTAGAAAATTAAACGATACAGTCAGCTTTTAAATTAAAATCCTAAAAATAGCGCAGGCCTACTGCGCTATTTTAGTTTTAAGTTACTCTACTAGTTCACTCACCACCAAAGGGCTATTATGTAGCGTTTTATGCACAGGGCATTTATCGGCTATTTCGAGTAATCGATTTCGCTGAGCGTCAGTTAAATCTCCTTTTAAGGTTATTTTGCGGGTAATGGCCTCTATATTGCCGGTTTTTTCGCAATCATCACAATTTTGGTTGTAATTACGGGTATGGTTAAGCTCTACTTTTATATGCTCTAGCGGTAACTCTTTGCGACTTGCATACATGCGAAGTGTCATTGCAGTACACGCTCCAAGCCCAGCGAGTAAATGATCATAAGGGTCTGGGCCTAAGTTTTTGCCGCCGACATCGGTAGGCTCATCAGCAAGCCATGTATGGTTTTTAGTACTCACGTGTTGAGTGAATTGATGATCTTTTTCTTCAACTAATACACTGCCGTTAGTTAATTTTGCACTATAGGGTGTTTTCTCGTATTCAACATAGCGATTAGCCCACGTAGCAATGACATCGGCTGCGTAGTTAGCGTCTTCTTTATTGCTGAGTAAGTGATCGGCCTTATCTAAACTTATAAAGCTTTTTGGATGCTTGGCAGCGGCGTAAATTTTTTCGGCTTCACTAATATTCACGGTGGCATCAATAGGAGAGTGCATAACCAACAAAGCACGCTTAAGCTTACCTATATGGCTGTTATCGTATTTGGCGATGTCATCTATAAATTGCTTTTTAATCGTAAACTCACGCCCAGCTAAACACACTTTTGCTTCACCCGATTGGTTTATTTCATCTAAATGAGCAGCAAAGTTATGAGTAACATGCTGGGCATCTGATGGCGCGCCTATGGTCGTAATAGCTGACACTTCGGGTATGTGCTCTGCTGCTGCAAGCACCGCAGCACCACCTAAACTGTGGCCTATCAATAACTGAGGTGCTTTAAAGTGTGTTCTTAAGTGATTGGCTGCAGCCACTAAGTCTTGAATGTTTGATGAAAAGTTACTGTTGGCAAAGTCACCATCGCTATTACCAAGCCCTGTAAAGTCAAAGCGTAATACAGCAATGCCTTGCTGAGTGAGCGCGCGGCTTATTCGTGTTGCAGCGGCTACATCTTTAGAGCAGGTAAAACAGTGAGCAAATAAGGCATAAAATTTCACCTCACCAGAGGGCTGTTCAAGTTGTCCAGCGAGTTCTAATTCACCGCTTTTAAAAGAAACTTTTTGTCGCATGTAGAGAGCCTTAACAAGTTGATAAAGTGTGTGGTGCTGATAAAGAAGAGATTGGTACGATGGGGTGAAAATTCAATACAGCTATTGTTTTGATCTTGATCAAGCTAGAGAGGGCTTACCAATTAAGTGCGGACATATGTCCTTATAATTTCAAGGGGGTTTGTCTATCCTCGCACAGCATAAAAATGCAGCCTTTATTACTTGAATTAAGTAGTTAAGCTATATTTGAATGTAATACCAGTTTGCATAAACCTGTGATTAATTTAATGTATTAAGTCGTTGTTTATCGGCGTTTAAAAAACCTTAACTAGAACAACTAGATATAATTTTTTTTGCGTAGTTAGCATGTAATATTTAGTTAATTAAATGGATCTTTACTCAAGCGAATTGGTAAATGGCTTCTAACAACCTACTTACTGGAATGTACCATGCAATTACCTACAGTTGATTATAAAGCGGACGATGCGGCTGCGCAATTTGTTGAATCGTTGAGAAATACTGGTTTTGGCGTATTAAAAAACCATCCTATTCCGCAATCTTTAGTTGAGTCTATTTATAAAAATTGGCAAGACTTTTTTAACTCAGAGCAAAAGCATGAGTTTTTATTTTCAAAAGAAACGCAAGATGGTTATTTTCCACCGTCGGTATCAGAAGTAGCTAAAGGCCATACGGTAAAAGACATTAAAGAGTACTTTCATGTTTACCCTAAAGGCCGTGTTCCTGCACAATTAGAAGCAGATGTACGTGAGTACTACCGTTTAGCTAATGAATTTGCGGCAACATTATTAAGCTGGGTTCAGGCTGAAGCGCCTGAAGAAGTGCGTGCTAAGTTCTCTATTGATTTAAAAGATATGATTGCCCAGTCTGAGCAAACGTTGTTACGTATTTTACATTACCCGCCAATGACAGGTGATGAAGAGCCTGGTGCTATTCGTGCTGCTGCGCACGGTGATATTAACTTATTAACCGTATTACCGGCGTCAAATGAGCCAGGCTTACAAGTACAAAAAACTGATGGCGGTTGGTTAGACGTGCCATGTGATTTTGGTAGTCTAATTATTAATATTGGTGACATGCTACAAGAAGCATCGGGTGGCTACTTCCCATCAACGATTCACCGTGTAATTAATCCATCGGGTAAAGCAACAACCAAATCACGTATTTCATTACCATTGTTTTTACACCCTCGTCCAGATGTGGTGTTATCTGATCGCTACACAGCAGATAGCTACTTACAAGAGCGTTTACGTGAGTTAGGTGTAAAATAATCTTTTAGCATTTGTAATGCTCAGGTAAATAAAAAGCGGCTGTTTAGCCGCTTTTTTAGTCTTTGTGTTTATTGATTTGGCACAAAGTAAATAATGGCATGCATTCTGAGCCACTAAAGGTATAATGCGCGCAACTGGCCACTTTGGCCTAATTTGAAATAGAGAGTTTATATGAGTTTTGATGGTTTAGGTTTATCACAGTCTTTAGTTAATGCGGTTTTAGAAAAGGGCTATGAAACGCCAACGCCTATTCAGGCTCAAGCTATTCCAGCAATTATTGCACGTCGCGATGTAATGGCCGCAGCGCAAACCGGTACCGGTAAAACCGCTGGTTTTACTTTGCCGCTTATTGAGCGTTTATCGTCGGGCACTAAAGCAAAAAGTAATCATGTTCGTGCGCTTATTTTAACGCCAACCCGAGAGCTTGCCTTGCAAGTAAGCGAAAACGTTGAAGAATATGCTAAGCATTCAAACGTGAGTTCGTTTGTTGTTTACGGTGGTGTTAAAATTAACCCACAAATGCAGCGCCTGCGCAAAGGGGTTGATATTTTAGTGGCGACACCAGGGCGTTTAATTGATTTACACAATCAAAACGCGGTTAAATTTGATAGCGTTGAAGTACTGGTTTTAGATGAAGCCGACCGTATGTTAGACATGGGTTTTATCCATGACATTAAACGCTTAATTGCAAAAATGCCTGAAAAGCGTCAAAACTTAATGTTCTCAGCAACGTTTTCGGATGATATTCGCGCGTTGGCAAAAGGGTTAATTAACGATCCGGTTGAAATTTCAGTCGCTGCCAAAAACACCACTGCTAAAAGCGTGACTCAATGCGTGTACGCAGTAGACAAAGCACGTAAAACGGCCCTATTAAGCCATTTAATTCGTAGCAACGATTGGCAACAAGTACTGGTATTTAGCCGTACTAAACACGGTGCTAACCGTTTAGTTAAGCAACTTGAACGCGATGATATTGTTGGCGCGGCAATCCATGGCAATAAATCTCAGGGCGCACGTGTTAAAGCACTTGAAGGCTTTAAAAGTGGTGAAGTGCGCGTATTAGTGGCAACCGACATTGTTGCTCGTGGTTTAGACATTGTTGAATTACCGCATGTTGTAAACTACGACTTACCTAATGTATATGAAGATTATGTTCACCGTATTGGCCGAACTGGTCGTGCGGGGGCATCAGGGCATGCTATTTCGTTTGTAACGGTTGACGATGCAGTAGATTTATATGGCATTGAGCGCTTTATTGGCGAGCTAATTCCACGTGCTGAAGAAGAAGGTTTTGAACCGGCTAACCCTGTTGCTGAGCGCGCACTCGATGCACGCCCGTTACCAGCTAAAAAGCCAAAGAAAAAACAACCATTTAATAAGCCTAAATCAGATAGCAGCAAATCTAATAGCAAAAAGCCTAACAATGGTGGCAATGGTACAGGCCCTCGTCGTGGTGGCTCTAAAAAGCCAGCAGCAAAAACAGACGAGAATGCACAAAATCCTTGGGCAAAGCGTCAATCGGTAGGTGGGAATGGCCAGCGCCGTCGTCGTCCAGCAAATAACGACTAATTAGGTTTAGTTCGCTTTAATAAAAAACGCGCTTACTTTTACTGGTAGTGCGTTTTTTAATGCCTATTTTAAAGCTTTACTAACCGATTAAATAATTAACTGCTAATCCTACAAATAAAGTAACACTAACGCTCAGTAACGTTCCTAGCATCACATATTCAGTGAGTTGTTTATCTTTGCTGGCACTTAAGTCGCCAAATCTAAACACCGATTTAGCGGCAATTAAAAACCCAAGCCCTGCAAACTGATCTAATAAAATAAATGTCAGCATAAGTACTCTTTCAAGCATACCAATACTTTGTCCTGCTAAGGGGAGGCTACCATCACTAGAAAAGTGATTAGTTAAACGCTCTAACATCATTCTTATAAATACCGCACTGGGGCTTAAAATAATAAGGTAACCAGTTATAATCCATAGCACTTTTGCGTTGCACAATAACGCCATTACATTGTCAGCAAATTGCTGATCGTCAGTTAGCCAAATACTTATCGCAATAATGACAGTGATATGTGTAATTTGGTCTAATAAAAAAGGCACTACGCCTTTATTTGAATACGATTTCGCAATATCAATAAAGTAGTGACTGATCATAATAATGCCGGTCGCCAGTAATACGCTGCTTAGTTGTTGCCAGCCAAAACTATATTCCCAAAGTGCCACAACGACTGCACTGGTAATTCCGTGAACCAATACATGGTAGTAAAGTTTTTTTGCTTTAAAATGACGGGTGTTTCTGTCGTTTACCCAGTTCATAGGTTGCCAATAAAAATCAGCGAGTAAGTGGCCAATAATCAGTGCGACGAGTAATAGTGAAAATTCCATTAGTCATGTCCTTGCTGTATGCTTTTAAGCTGTTGTTGTGCATGTAAAATAAATCGTTCTATCAGCTGATAGTTAGCAAGATTAAGCAGCTTAGTAACATTTTCGCGGCTGGTGTTGAGCTCATTAGCTAAAGCTGCATGGTTGTTATTAGTATGGGTTAAATATACATACAAAGCATTTGCTTGTTTTTGGGTTATTTTACACAGTAATACATCGACAAACGCTAAGTTTAGCTTGAAGCTCTCATCAACTGATTGATCTGCAATAGCAAATGTAAAACGCTGGTTTGTCATTTTATCTAGCTCATGTCCAGAGAGAGTAAACGCAGAGCCTGTAGCAGTTTTTATACTCTTACTAGGGTTATCTATGTGCCCCAACGCCATGCTTTGGCGCAATTCATAACCGGCAGATTTTAACTGTAGATAAATAAGAATAGCGGTGGTAACTAACTGTTCACTTTTATCGAGTTGCAGTTGAAATGCATCCCCACGGTAAATATCCCAAGATGTTGTTTTATTGCAATTTGCACGTAAACTTTGCTCTAGCTGGTAAAGCATGGCATCGTATTGTTGTTTAGGTATTTTTTGCGATTTAATAATATCGCCGCTGATCACACCAATCATAAAAATCCAGATAGATTATTTATATGTAACTAAATTTGGTTACATTGTTAAATGTAACCGTATTTGGTTACATTGGGTTTGGTAACTAATTTAGGTTACTTAACACGCAATTGCAAGTATTACTCATTGGGACATAAGAATGACCTCACAACAAAGCATTAAACCTCGTGTAGGTATTTTTGTCGATGTACAAAATATTTATTACACCTGTCGCGAAAGCTACGGTAAAAACTTTGATTACAATGCCTTTTGGCGAATGATGGAGCAACAATACGATATAGAATGTGCGTTCGCTTATGCAATATACCGAGGTGATGAAAAGCAAAATCAGTTTCAAAATATTTTGCGCGCTATTGGCTTTGAAGTAAAACTAAAACCCTTTATTCAACGCCGTGACGGCAGTGCCAAAGGCGATTGGGATGTGGGTATAACCATAGATATGCTAGAGCAGGGGAAGCAGCTTGATAAAGTTATTTTACTCTCGGGTGACGGTGACTTTGCATTATTACTTGGGCATTTAAAAAATCAATATAATGTTCCGTGTGATGTATACGGTGCTGATAAATTAACCGCAGAGGTACTTAAGCAAAGTGCCGAGCAATTTCATTTAATTGACAAACAGCTACTACTTTAAAAAGTATTAAGTATTGTATTTTTGATTTATTTTTGAGCAGAATGTTTGCGTTGATCATGAGAGTATTTAATACAACGGGTGCATAGATTAATTAAGCCTAATTTAGGCTTTTTTTATGGCGATAATAAATTGGGTTTAATGGATGAGTATGGTAATTTTAAGATTCAATTAGTATCAAGGAATTACATGCTTACCTACAGTAATATGCCATTAGACAGAGGCTCAAATGCGCGCAAAGATCCTACTTGGGTAGACGCAAAAAAAACAGCAGACAGTTTATGGCTTTTAGTTAAAGGCAATCACACCTTATTTGCTAACAGTAGCCCTGAGGTGGTGTATTTAGCTTACCAACAAGTGGCGCATTTAGATTTAACGCAGGCTATTCTTTTAGGATCAAATAAACAGGATAATGCCGTATTTGCGCTAGACGTAACTGCACTCGAAGAGTCGTTATTAGCAACGATTGTTGGTGATGCCAAGTTTGCAGATATTCGTCAATATGGTACTCAAGTAGCACTTGAAGATGGCTCAAATGCAGCGCTTGCTCGTGGGTTGTGTTACTGGCATGCCACTCATAGTTTTTGTGGTCGATGTGGTACCAAAAATCACTTAGTTGAAGGGGGGCATTCACGTTTATGTGATAACGCAGCCTGTATGCACCAAACTTTTCCGCGTACCGATCCAGCCGTTATTATGGTAGTAACTAAAACATTTTCTGATGGGATTGAACGCTGCTTATTGGGTCGCCAAGCAACTTGGCCTAAAGGTCTGTATTCCTCACTTGCCGGGTTTGTCGACCCAGGTGAAACCCTTGAACAAACCGTGATCCGAGAAGTAAAAGAGGAAGCGGGTATTACCGTGGAGAAAGCAGAGTATATTGCTTCTCAACCTTGGCCGTTTCCTTCATCAATCATGCTTGGTTTTATTGCCACAGCAAGCAGTGATGAAATAAGCACAGAGCAAGATGAACTTGAAGATGCACGATGGTTTTCTCGCCAAGAACTTGCGCAATTTAAAGATTGGCAACACGAGGGGGAGCATTTAAAGCTACCTAGAGCAGATTCTATTTCACGTTATTTAATTGAATATTGGCGTACTCAGATAGAAGGATGAATCATGTCGAGCAAAAATAAAAATACCCAATTAGTGTCATCAGGGCGCAAAAAAGCGTACACCCATGGCGTAGTTAATCCAGTGATACAGCGCGCTTCAACGATTGTGTTTGATTCTGTGAGTGAGCTTAAAGAAGCGGCTAAAACACGTGGCGACAAAACCTTGTTTTATGGCCGCAGAGGGACGACCACTCATTTTGCTCTGCAAGAGGCAATTACCGAACTCGAAGGCGGTGAGGGCTGTGCGTTATACCCATGTGGCGCGGCAGCGATAAGCCAAACTCTGTTATCGTTTTTAAAGTCCGGTGATCATATTTTAATAGTGGACACTGTTTACGAGCCAACCCGTGATTTTTGCGACAAGATTTTATCGGGGCTAGGCATTACGACGACCTATTATCCGCCCATGATTGGCGCAGACATAAAAGAGTACATTCAAGACAATACCAAAATGTTGTTTTTAGAGTCTCCAGGTTCAATTACCATGGAAGTTCAAGACGTTCCCGCCATGGTGAAAGTAGCAAATGATCATAATGTAATGACAGTGCTTGATAACACCTATGGCAATGGCTTGCATTATCGTCCGCTTGAACATGGTGTTGATATTAGTATTCAAGCCGCCACCAAATATATTGTTGGCCACTCTGATGTGATGATGGGGGTTGCTGTAGCTAACAAAAAGTATTGGCCAACACTTCGTGAACACTCTTATTTACTCGGGCAATGCACCAGTGCAGATGATGCGTATTTAGCACTACGAGGCTTGCGTACCATGGCAGTGCGATTAAATCAGCATGAAAAAGCCGCGCTAGAAGTAGCAAAATGGCTTGAGCAACATCAGCTGGTGGATCATATTCGCCATCCTGCGTTTACAACATGCCCAGGCCATGAATTTTTTAAACGCGATTTTGACGGTAGTAATGGTTTGTTTTCTTTTGTTATGAAAACCGGCAACCAAAAGGCCATTGATGCTTTTTTAGATAGTTTACAGCATTTCAAAATGGGCTTTTCGTGGGGGGGCTATGAAAGCTTGGTAACGGCAAACCTATCAATGAAAGGGCTGCGCTCGCAAACAGGATGGGAGCATGGACCTGTTATTCGTTTGCACATTGGTTTGGAAGATGTTGAAGATTTAATTGCCGACTTACAGCAAGCATTAGCTATTTATGAGCAACATTTATAATTATTAATTGTTTAAATTACATTATTTGTTACAAAGCCTACCTCTGAGTAGGCTTTTTTTTGCTAGCAATTCAACGTGTTTACACTTAGTGTTGTTAAATAACGCTTATTTTAAAGTATGAACAACGTCATTAAGGATAGTCAATGGCAACACCATCACCAGTTAACGTAGGGCGCTTAACCCAAATCGCGGGTTTTGAGCTGGTACGTATGTTTTTAACTAAACGAGGGCTTATTGCACTGGCGGCTTTTGCGCTAGTGTGGCTTGTTATTTTACGTTACCCCATAGGCCAAGCTGTAGGTATAATCAGCTCGCCAGACTTTGAACAAATAGCCCGTGATATTTCCGGCTCTATTGGATTAAGTAAGTTACTTGATTGGCCTGAAGCCGAATTTGCTATGTATTGGCTTATTGCTTTGTATAGTTTTCCTGTTTTTAGCTTATTTATTTGTAGTGATCAAACTGTCGGTGATAGAGAGCGCGGTACGCTAAGGTTTTTATCATTACGCTCAACTCGCTTTGAAATACTCTTTGGTCGATTTTTAGGGCAGTTAGCGGTACTAACCTGTTTAGTTGGCATCACGCTTATAGCGACATTGGCGGTGCTCGGGTTTCGCGAGCCGAGCTTACTTGCTGGTGGCCTTGGTCGTGCTGTTTCAATATTTTTAATACTCATTGTTACTTTTACGCCGTTTGTAGCCTTAATGAGCTTAATTAATACTTTTGCGAGCTCATCTCGCTTATCTATTGTATTAGCTATTTTATATTTCACAGCCGGCGGCATTATTGTTGGATTACTGGAGTGGCAAATACCCGCATTAAGTGTGCTTGATTATTTATTCCCTGGTGTGCAAATAGAGTTATTAGCTGGACAAAACTTACCGTTATTGAGCGCTTTGGCTATTCCTTTAGTGCAAACAGCGGTGTTACTTGCAGTTGCTCAACGTATTTTTGCGAGGAGCTCATTATGAAATCATTAATAACAGGGCGTAATTTAAGTAAATCATACGGCTCAAAACTGGCTCTTGATAATGTGAATTTTGAGATTCAAAAAGGCGCGCCAGTTGCATTAGTTGGCCCTAATGGCGCAGGGAAAACCACTTTATTTAGTTTGTTGTGTGGCTATATCGCACCTAGCATGGGTGAGCTTGAAATACTCGGCCATAAACCAGGTAGCGCGGCTTTATTTAATAAAGTGAGTGCGTTACCACAAGATGCACAGCTAGATCCGCGTTTTAATATAGATAAACAACTTAGCTTTTATGCCAAGCTACAAGGTATGGGCACCAAGCAAAGCCAAATAGAGGCACTTCGAGTATTAGATTTAGTGGGTCTTAGCGAGGTTGCAAAAAACCGCGCAGGGGACTTATCTCACGGTATGCGCAAGCGTGTAACTATAGCACAAGCATTAATTGGTTCACCGCAAATTGTAATGTTAGATGAAGCCACTGCAGGGCTTGATCCTATTCATGCCAGAGAGGTCAGAGAGCTGGTGTCAGAGCTATCGTCTCAAGCGACGTTTATTTTAAGCTCTCATGATTTAACTGAATTAGAACGACTTTGCTCCCAAGTACTACATTTAGATAAAGGCGTATTAAGCGAGCACCAAACTAAAGCGGCGAATACTGATAAGCATTTTTACACTTTAATGCTCAGTGAAGCATATCAAAATGTGGAGCAACAACTGCAAGCAATTGAGGGGGTGAGCCGTGTTTATATGAGCCAACATAAAGAGTATGTGATTGAGTATCAACCAACTAGCGATTCACTTGACATCGCGCTATTGCAATTTTGCCACCAACATAATTGGCAGTATAGGCAGTTAGTAAATGGTCATACTCTAGAAAATCAAATATTTAAACAGGAGAAACTGTAATGGGATTATTTAGTGGTTTAATGGGTAACGCCAGTGAAGTGGATGATGCCGATTTAGAAAAAGTATTGGCTAATACGCTTATTGAAGGTGAGCGAGTTGAAAAGGCGTATAAAGTAGTTCGTGATATGTTTATCTTTACTAATAAGCGACTAATTTTATTAGATAAACAAGGTGTGACTGGTTCTAAAATGGAAATGATCAGTATTGCTTACTCTAAGATAACTAAGTTTAGCAAAGAAAGTGCGGGGCACTTTGATTTAGATGCAGAACTGAAAATTTGGGTTGGATCTGATCCAAACCCTATCAGCAAAGACTTTAAAGCTGGTGATAACATAAATGATGTTTATAGGATAATTAGCCAGTATTCATTATAGAAACAAACAAAAATCGGTGTAAAATTAAAGTAATTGTTTACAGCTTGTTGCGATTACTTTAACATAAATTACTCCAACACTTTCTTACAAATTCCCTAACAAATACAATTGCTTGATTCAGTTTTCGTTCAGTTTCGCAGCGTTAGCATACCCCCACTTTAGCAATGTAGTTAAAGTACAAAAACAATGTACATAGGGATGTTTCATTATGAAAAAATTAGCGATTATTATTTCAGGTATTTTATTATCAAGTGCTGCACACGCTGCAGATAGCTATCAATCAATCAGTAACTTAGGTTATGCAGATACTGATAACAACGATACTATCAGTGTGGACTCTACTTACTACTTCTCTCCTAAAAGCACACTAGGTCCATATGACCAATTTGAATACATCAATAAGCAAAGCAACGTATTTGGCGGCTACGCAGATGACGACTTTGGCGATGTAACTGCTATTGGCGGTGAATACTTCGTTGAAGATTTTGTGGTTGGTGCGTCTTACCAAAATGCTGATTACAACTCTAATAACGAGTTCTATACACTCTCAGCTGGTTACTTTTTCAACCCTGACTTACTTGCAAAAGTAAGATTTGTTGATAAAAAAGACGGCGATAACGTTACATTATTTTCTTTAGCATACAACCACATGCTTAACGATACAGATTACGTAGGTATCACTGTTGAATCAGATGATGATTTTGATTCTCGTTCAGTAGCTGCTAAATATTTCATTGATTTACAGCAAGGTAACTACCTAACTGTAGAAGGTACATTTGTGAGCCTTGATGAAGCAGATGACCAGTGGAACGTAGAAACAAACTACTACTTTTCAAAAGCGACTTCTGTTTTTGCATCTTATGATAAAGAAGACAACTACACCTTTGGTGCTCAACACTTCATCAATAAAAATATTGGTTTAAAAGTGGGTTACGGCAACAACGCAGATGATTCAGATTACGATGCTTACTTTGCTAACATGCGTTTTCAGTTTTAATTAAGCGTTTAATCGCATAAATTAAACCAGTTAAGTAGTGAAAAGCCCACATTTGTGGGCTTTTTGCTGTGCGTAATATACGTGTAATTCTACTTATCGTTATATTTTAAATTGCAATTAGCTAGGCTCATCATTTTAGTGGCACTCGACTGGCTACCCATTGTATTTAAATTAAGATCGGTCATAATTAAATCAGTGTTTTTATAACTGTAAAGGAATGTGCTTATGTCAGTATTTATTATATTACTGGTTGTGGTGATCGTGGTGTTTGCGATTAAAGATATCCGCCTTAATTTAATTACCCGACCCACTTTTAAGATGTTTAAAAAAGTATTGCCGCCATTATCGCAAACTGAGCGAGAAGCAATGGAGGCAGGTGATGTTTGGTGGGATGGGGAGCTATTTAGTGGTGATCCTGACTGGCAAAAGTTACATAATTACCCGCGCCCACAGTTAAGTGAGAAAGAAACTGCGTTTATTGAAAATCAGGTCGAAGCGTTATTAGCTATGCTTGATGACTATAAAATAGTACAAAAAGATAAAGACTTACCCAAAGAAGTCTGGGATTTTTTAAAAACCGAAGGTTTTTTTGCAATGATCATCCCAGAAAAATTTGGAGGATTAGAATTTTCAGCCATTGCTAACTCTACCATAGTGTCAAAAATCGCCACTAAAAGCTTAACCGCTGCAGTGACGGTAATGGTGCCTAATAGCTTAGGGCCGGGTGAGTTATTACTTCATTATGGAACAACTGAGCAACAAAACCGCTGGTTACCGAGCCTGGCAAAGGGCGACGATGTGCCTTGTTTTGCATTAACGGGCCCTGAGGCCGGTTCAGATGCCGGCAGTATTCCCGATTCAGGCGTGGTATGCAAAGGCGAGCATGACGGTAAGGAAGTTTTAGGGCTGCGTTTAAATTGGTCAAAACGTTACATTACCCTTGCGCCTGTGGCGACAGTACTTGGCCTTGCATTTAAAATGTATGACCCAGACGGCTTGTTAGGCGATGAAAAAGAACTGGGTATTACGTGTGCACTAATACCAACCGATCATCCGGGTGTAAAAACCGGCGAGCGTCATTATCCACTCAATATGGCGTTTATGAATGGTACAACTTACGGTGAAGACGTATTTATTCCGCTTGATTGGATTATCGGTGGTCAGCAAGGGGCTGGGCGCGGGTGGCGCATGTTGGTTGAGTGTTTAAGTGCTGGGCGTGGTATTTCGTTACCGGCATTAAGTACTGCAACAGGGCATTTAGCGGCTAAAATGACTTCGGCTTATTCAGTTGTTCGTCAACAATTTGGTGTGTCAATTGGTCAATTTGAAGGGGTTCAAGAAGGGTTAGCACGTATTGGTGGCTTAACTTATGCGCTGGAATCGTGCCGGTTAATGACAGCTGGCGCCATTGATTTAAAACTAAGTCCATCGGTAGTGACTGCTATTGCAAAATACCATATGACCGAAATGGGTCGAACGGTAATGAATGATGCAATGGACATTCATGCAGGTAAAGGGATTCAGGTTGGGCCTAATAACTATTTAGCACATGGCTATATGGGTATACCAGTTTCGATTACGGTTGAGGGCGCTAATATTCTTACCCGTAATTTAATGATATTTGGCCAAGGCGCGACTCGTTGCCATCCGTTTGTATTAAAAGAAATGGAAGCGGCAGCAATGGAAGATGATGACGCCGCACTTGAGCAATTTGATGGCCTACTGATGAACCACATTGTATTTGCCATCAGCAATGCAAGTATGGCTTTAGTGCATGGCTTAACTCGCAGCCATTTTGCCAAAGCGCCTGTATGCGGAGAAACCGCAGCTTACTATAAACAATTAGGGAGAATGAGCCGAGGACTTGCGCTTACAACTGATGTTGCAATGCTCATGTTAGGCGGTGAACTTAAACGCAAAGAGATGATATCAGCGCGTTTAGGCGATGTATTAAGTCATTTATACATTGCTTCTACTGTATTAAAACGTTTTGAAGATGAAGGGCGTCAACAGGCTGATTTACCTTTTGTTAAGTATGCAATAGAGACGTCGTTGTATGAAATAGGCCAAGCATTTGATGGCTTCTTTAAAAACTTCTCTAACCCGGTGGTTAACTTTGCCCTCAAACGCATTGTGTTTCCGTTAGGCAATCATTATCATAAACCAAGTGATGCAACTTCACAACGTATTTGTGAGCACATGACGCAACCTGGCGTGTTTAGAAATAGGCTTACTCATTTGTGTTACATCGATGAGAACGCCGGCACTGGGGTGATGGAAAATGCTTTTTTAGCGATGCACGACATGCAAAATCAATTTAAACAGTTAAAACAGTGGCAACGAAAAGGTAAGGTACCTGCTACTTTTGATATTGAACAAGCTGTTGATTACGCTCTTGAGCATGAATTACTCACTAAGCTAGATGCTGAGGCTATGCATCATGCTAACAGATTGCGAATGCAGGCTATTGCGGTAGATAACTTTAAATCTGAAGATATCTAACCTAATGCCAAAGCAATAAAGAAGATAAAAGTAAAAAAGCCTTAAGTTTATAACTTAAGGCTTTTTTGTGTTTATTTATTTTTTAGATTGAAGGCTGATCAGCGTCCGTAAGGATCAGCGACGATTTTATCTACGTACCATTTGCCTTTTATTTTTAGCATTTCGATAGTGCGAAAATCGTCAATTTTTTTACCGTTAAAATAACCAGTAAATACAATGTTTATTCTTGCCTTATTGCCGTATTGTTCGCGCAGACTTGAATTTGACATATCAATTTCAATTACCACTTCATCGTACTGTAAATTAATAAGACTGCGGGCAAACTGTTTTGCTGTACCGTACGATTTCATTATGCGGGATAATGTAGGGGTCGCGAAATTGCTGGCTTTTTGCAAGTTATGCTGATTATAAAGCGCATCAAAATACACCGTGGCGGTATCGCCTGGGCGATCATTATCTATGTACTGGTCTTTAGGTTTAGTATTTTCATTACAGCCAACGATCAAAATACTAAAGATGAGCACAAAAGTGGTTAAAATTGTTTTCATATTTGGTCAGGTTGATTACTCATACATAAAGTGTGTGATGGAATGCTGCGGATGTAAAGAGGATAGTACTAAATAGGTGTTAACTTATAGGCAAAGTAATAAAAAAGGATGTTGAAAAACATCCTTTTTTAATAATGTAGTCTGATTATTGAACAAGCTCTTGCTCGGAAAACTCTTCATCAAACATTGGGCTTGATAAGTAACGCTCTGTTGCACTTGGTAAAATAACCACAATATTTTTATCTGCGTTTTCAGGACGTTCAGCAATACGTTTGGCTGCAACCACGGCTGCACCCGATGAAATACCGACTAAAATCCCTTCTTTTTTCATTAGCTCGTGACACATTGCGATACATTCTTCATTAGACACTTGCTCTACACCATCAATTATTGATAGGTCTAAGTTCCCTGGAATAAAGCCTGCACCAATCCCCTGTATTTTATGTGGCCCTGGTTTTACCTCTTCACCGGCAAGCGTTTGACTAATAACTGGCGAGTGGCTTGGCTCTACGGCTATTGATTTTACATTAAGGCCTTTCTCTTTTTTAAGATAACGACTAACACCTGTAATAGTGCCGCCAGTACCAACACCTGCAACAAAGAAATCGATTTTGCCATCAAGTGCATTAAAAATTTCTGGGCCCGTTGTTTCAAAGTGAATTTTAGGGTTTGCTGGGTTTTCGAACTGTTGTAGCAAAATAAACTTATCTGGGTCTGCTGCTTGAATTTCTTTGGCTTTAGCAATAGCGCCGTTCATGCCTTTAGCGCCATCTGTGAGCACTAGGTTAGCACCGAGTGCCTTTAATAGTTTACGACGTTCTAAGCTCATGGTGTTTGGCATAGTCAGCGTTAGTTTGTAGCCGCGAGAGGCCGCAACAAATGCTAAAGCAATACCAGTGTTACCTGATGTCGGCTCTATTAGCTCTTTGTCTTTGGTAAGTTGACCTGATTTTTCAGCTTCCCAAATCATTGATGCACCAATACGGCATTTAATACTAAAGCTAGGGTTACGTGATTCAACTTTAGCGTATACATTCCCACCTGTAACACGGTTAAGTTTTACCAACGGTGTGTTACCGATGCTTAGTGAGTTATCTTCAAAAATAGTAGACATAATGTTCCTTTAGGTACAATCTGATCAACACGTTAACAGCTATCCTGTTAACTTTATAAGCCTACTTTACTGTGAGATAAAAAAAGTTAAAGTAAGCTTTGGCTATAACATATATTAATTACGCTTATAACGGATTGAACTAAAAATCCAACCTGTTAATTTTTTAGTTATTAAAAAGGCGAGCATATGCCATTTGTTCACCTTTAACTTTATACGTTATTTCTTGTTTATGTAGTCGTTATTTAAACAAATCAACGGTACTCACTTATATTTTGTTGGTTAATTGTGCAAATGAACTGCGGTTGAACAGTTTATTGACACAAACTATTCAAAACATGGTAAAAACACATTATCTAAATTCAATAAAGTAATCACCATGAAGTTAATCTTAAAATTAATTGCCGGTATTGTGGCCGGTATCTTAGTCGGGCTCTACATTCCCTTATCTGGCGTTGAGCTTTTATACACAGTAAAAGAGCTTATCGGCCAGCTTATTAGTTTTACAATTCCACTGATTATTTTATTTTTTATTGCCTCTGGGATTGCCGGGCTTCCTAAAGGATCAGGGCATCTACTGGGAAAAACGGTGGGTTTTGCGTATGGCTCAACAATTATAGCTGGTACCTTGGCGTTTTTATTAGTAACAGCGGTTATTCCGTTTTTAAGCGGCGGTATTTCATTTGAAGCTGAAGCAGTGACCGAAGTAGGAAGCTTTATTGACTTAGAAATTCCACCGTTAATGGGTGTTATGACTGCTTTAGTTACAGCATTTGTATTTGGTATTGGTATGAGCCAGCTTGGCTTAGACACATTAAAAACTGTGTCGGATCAGGGGCGCGATATTATTGATGGTTTACTTTCAAAAGTAATTATTCCGGCATTACCGTTTTACATTGCGGGTGTATTTGCTGAAATGACTGTAGCAGGTACCGTTGTCGACACATTACAAGCATTTGGTGTAGTGTTAATTGCTGCATTAGTTATGCATTGGCTATGGTTGAGTGTGCTTTATATTGTATCGGGCCTATTACTTAAGCGTAATCCTATTGAGCTAATTAAAAATATGTTACCTGCGTACTTTACTGCACTAGGAACCATGTCGAGCGCGGCAACCATTCCAGTTTCTTTGCAATCAAGTAAAGCCAATAACGTAAAAGAAGATGTAGCAAACTTTACCGTGCCATTATGCGCCACTATTCATTTATCTGGATCAACAATTACCATTGTAACCTGTGCCATGGCTGTGATGTATTTATCGCCTAGCATGGAAATACCTTCACTAATGGCTATGCTGCCATTCATTATGATGTTAGGTGTAGTGATGATTGCAGCGCCAGGTGCACCAGGTGGTGCGGTAATGTCGGCATTAGGTTTACTTACGAGCATGCTAGGTTTCAACGAAGGTGCAGTGGCACTAATGATTGCACTTTACTTAGCGCAAGATAGCTTTGGTACTGCGTGTAATGTAACGGGTGATGGTATTATTGCTTTATGGGTTGACCGTTTTAGTGAAAAAGCGTCAGCTTAAATCACTATCGCGTATTTACCTGCTTTTGGTAAATACGCTTTAATTATATTGGTCATGATGACCGGCGGCGAAAGCATAATATTAGTTATGGTTTCGTCGTATGTATGCTAATGTTGAAAATTAATTTTGTTAACTTGCATCTTATTAGGCTAGTGAGGGTGTTCCATTGATTAACGTACTTTTAGTTGATGACCATGAACTTGTTCGCACAGGGATCAGACGTATTCTTGATGATATACGTGGTTTTAAAGTGATAGGTGAAGCTAAAACAGGCGAAGAGGCTGTGCAGTTTTGCCGTCAGCATGCGCCAAATATAGTGTTAATGGATATGAACATGCCTGGTATGGGCGGGCTTGAGGCAACTAAAAAGATTTGCCGTTACTGTCCTGATGTGAAAATTATTGTCCTTACTGTTAATTGCGAAGACCCATTTCCAAGTAAGGTAATGCAAATTGGTGCTCATGGTTTTTTAACCAAAGGTGCTGGGTCTGATGAAATGGTTCGCGCTATACGTTGTGTGCACGCAGGACAACGTTATATTGCTCCAGAAATAGCACAACAGATTGCACTGGCTCAAGTAACTGGTAGAACGGATGAAAATCCATTTCAAAGCCTATCTGAGCGTGAACTACAAATTATGTTGATGATCACCAAAGGTGAAAAAGCACAAGATATCGCTGAGCGCTTAAATTTGAGTTCTAAAACAGTAAACAGTTATCGCTATCGTATGTTTGAAAAGCTTAACGTAGGAGGCGATGTAGAGCTTACTCATTTAGCTATACGTTACAAAATGATTGATATAGATATATCTTACTAGTCGTTATATATGTCTGAATTTGATCATGCCCAGTTTTTAAAAACATTATCGAGTGAACCTGGCGTTTATCGCATGCTCGATAATGACAACCAAGTTATCTATGTCGGTAAAGCTAAAAGTTTAAAAAAGCGGGTAAGTAGTTACTTTCGCAGCAATATTACCGACAGCAAAACCCGTGTTTTAGTAAGTAACATTTTTAATATTGAAGTCACGCTTACTAATACAGAAACAGAAGCGCTTCTGCTTGAAAATAATCTGATTAAAAAATATCAGCCACGTTATAATATTTTGTTACGTGATGATAAGTCGTACCCTTACATACTGCTCACTAATCATAAGCATCCGCGCTTAGCCTTTCATCGTGGCAGCAGAAAAGTAAAGGGCGAATATTTTGGTCCTTTTCCAAGCGCTGGAGCTGTTTCAGAAAGTTTGCGGTTAATGCAAAAGATCTTTCCTGTGCGTCAATGCGAAGATGCTTATTATCGTGCGCGAAGTCGTCCCTGTTTACAGTATCAATTAAAACGTTGTTCTGCGCCGTGTGTAAATAAAGTTTCTGAAGATGAATACGCACAGCAAGTTAATTATGTCCGTAAGTTTTTAACTGGTAAATCTCATGAAGTAATAGCCGATCTAATCGCTAAAATGGAAAGAGCCAGTGAGCAGCTTAATTTTGAACTCGCAGCTAAAGTACGTGACCAAATTATGTTACTGCGTAAAATGCAGGAGCAACAATCTATCTCTGGCAATTTTGCGGAAATGGATGTGGTCGGCTTTGCCCATTTAAACGGTTTAAATGGGATTCATTTATTGATGATCCGCGATCATAAAGTGCTGGGTAGTAAAACTTATTTTCCAAAGGTGCCTAAAGACTCACAAAAGCAAGAAATTTTAACCTCTTTTTTAGGCCAGTATTATTTAGCGCCAGGTGCTACAGGGCGTATTGCCAAAGAAATTATTTTACCGTTTGAAATTGAAGAAAGTGATGCGCTCAGTGAAGCACTAACTCAAATTAGTGAGCGTAAAGTATCACTAAAAGTGGTTACCCGCGGTGAGCGAGCACAGTACTTACAGTTAGCAAATAAAAATGCATTAAATAGCATTACGGTGAAGCAAAGCACTCAAGACTCTATAAACAAGCGTTATGCGCAATTAAAGGCCACTTTACGCCTTGATGATATCAATCGCATGGAGTGTTTTGATATCAGTCACACCATGGGTGAAAACACAGTGGCCAGCTGTGTTGTATTTGACTCCCAAGGGCCAAATAATAAAGAATATCGTCGTTATAACGTGACGGGCATCACTGGCGGTGATGATTACGCCGCTATGGAATTTGCACTAAACAAACGTTATAACAAGCTGGTTGATGAAGATAAAATTCCCGATGTTATTTTTATCGATGGTGGTAAAGGGCAATTAGGTAGAGCGGAGCAATATTTCGAAAACTGGCCGCATACCAAAATGCCGTTATTAGTTGGGGTTGCAAAAGGCACTAGCCGTAAGCCAGGCCTTGAAACCTTGCTTATAGATGGTGGGCGTAAGACAATCCCTATGGATTCTGATGCACCAGCGCTGCATTTGATTCAGCATATACGGGATGAATCGCATCGTTTTGCAATTGCAGGGCACCGTAACAAGCGCCAAAAACAGCGTACTCAGTCGTTATTAGAAGAAATAGATGGCGTTGGTTCAAAGCGTCGACAAACATTATTAAAATATTTAGGGGGCATGCAAGGCGTAAAAGCTGCTAATATAGAACAGCTAAAGAAAGTTCCTGGGATCAGTCCTGACATGGCTGAGAAGATATTTAACCATTTGCATGACAAGGGCTAGCCCTATGTGCGAATATAGAAAAAAAGACATATCCAAGTAGTTATGTGGAATATTCCAAACACACTCACAACGTTTAGACTCTTTCTTATCCCCATTTTTTTGGTGATATTTTATATGCCTTATTCATGGGCATTCTTTGTTGCTGCCTTTATTTTTTGGCTGGCTTCGATCACAGATATACTCGATGGCTATTTAGCCCGTAAACTTGAACAATCAACGCCTTTTGGTGCGTTCCTAGACCCTGTTGCTGATAAAGTAATGGTGTGTGCTGCCTTGGTTGCTTTATCTGAGCATTATCAATCTTTGTATATGACTATCCCTGCGCTTATTATTATTAGTCGTGAAATTGTTATATCGGCGCTACGTGAGTGGATGGCTGAACAGGGGAAGCGGGGTAACGTGGCTGTATCCGATATGGGTAAATTAAAAACGGCAGCTCAAATGTTAGCCATTATAGGTTTAATCTGGCAGTACGATAGCTGGATGATGTATTTAAGCTATGGCCTACTTTATATCGCCACGTTTTTAACGCTTAGTTCTATGGTGCAATATTTAGTTGCAGCATGGGGAGAATTGACCAAAAATTGATTGTAAACGTCTAATAACGCACCATTTTAGATAAAAAATAATCAAACAGTTCAAAAGTAGCATTTTTTGTGTTGACGCGTTTAATAATCTCTGTAGAATGCGTCCGTGTTGAGAGGGCATAGCCCCCTAGATAAACATTAAGCGGCACTAGCTCAGTTGGTAGAGCGCGACCTTGCCAAGGTCGAGGTCACGAGTTCGAGCCTCGTGTGCCGCTCCAGTTTATCTTAAAGCTAACCTAGTATTGAGGCGGAATGGCAGAGTGGCCATGCACCGGATTGCAAATCCGTTTACCCCGGTTCGACTCCGGGTTCCGCCTCCAATCAACACTCCACACGCTTTAATTAGCAAACTCGATGCCCGAGTGGTGGAATTGGTAGACACAAGGGATTTAAAATCCCTCGACTAACAAGTCGTGCCGGTTCAAGTCCGGCCTCGGGCACCACTTTGTGGTTTGGTTACATACACCAATATGTAACTTATAAAAATTATTTAGAATTAATATGATGCGGCACTAGCTCAGTTGGTAGAGCGCGACCTTGCCAAGGTCGAGGTCACGAGTTCGAGCCTCGTGTGCCGCTCCATATTAGTTTTATCCACTTGCTTTAAGTAGCAAACTCGATGCCCGAGTGGTGGAATTGGTAGACACAAGGGATTTAAAATCCCTCGACTAACAAGTCGTGCCGGTTCAAGTCCGGCCTCGGGCACCACTTTTAATTATTGACCAAGTTAATTAAAAGTTTGATAAATACTTATTTTATGGCACTAACTCAGTTGCCAGAACGTTTTACCGCGACATGGTCGCGCACCAACGTACAAATTACTGATAAAGTTTTATGCGGCACTAACTCAGTTGCCAGAGCGTTTACCGCGACATGGTCGCGTACTAACGTACAAATTACTGATAATGTTTTATGCGGCACTAGCTCAGTTGGTAGAGCGCGACCTTGCCAAGGTCGAGGTCACGAGTTCGAGCCTCGTGTGCCGCTCCAAATTATTTGATATGTTTAGGCGGAATGGCAGAGTGGCCATGCACCGGATTGCAAATCCGTTTACCCCGGTTCGACTCCGGGTTCCGCCTCCAAATAATTACTCCACACGCTTTAATTAGCAAACTCGATGCCCGAGTGGTGGAATTGGTAGACACAAGGGATTTAAAATCCCTCGACTAACAAGTCGTGCCGGTTCAAGTCCGGCCTCGGGCACCACTTTAATATTACCTTTCATTTCTAATTTAGCTACTTTATGATTAAATTCTTAATCGAAAAAGCACTTTATCCAACTAGTATTCCTTAGACTAAATTATTTCGTTTATTTGAAACCTTTATGTCTCACATTTTTTAAAAAGCCTATCCCATCAATATATTGCCTTTGATCATTTTTATAGCTCAAACTTGACGCTAGCTACGGAAAAACTCTCATTTAAAACAAAACACTAAATTCAAGCTTTGCTATATATAAGATTTTTATAATTCAAAATAGACAACCTAATACTAAGCGGTTTATATAAAAGTAGTGGTATGAGGCTCTTAAATGGAGTTGGTGGCTGTGTTTCGTTATATACATAAACCAAAGTCAGTATACAGTTACTTGTATTAACACCATGACAAAGCCATAAAGTGTATTAAGAGCGTTGATCTAAGCTGCTTAACTAATCGCTTATAAGGAGGTATGAGAAGATTGATGATGCTACTGTGTTTAATTGGGTCTCACTAGGTGGGTACTGCTATTAGTAATATAATACCAATCCGCAATAATACATAATCATTTTAAGGGGCTAAACATGTCACTAGCTGCGTTAAAAAATTCTCATTTAGAATAACTAAATAGTAAATTTTTTGCCTAGCTATCAACACGTTTTTCCAGCCTCAAAATAGACCACTTAATTAAGCGAATTGATATACAGGCGAGACTTACATCAATCCGCAATAATACTTAATTATTTTGAGACGCCAAACCAGACGCTAGTTGAGTTAAAAACTCCTCATATAGAACAACTAAACATCGAAATTTTTGCTTTGCCATTAACAGGTTTATCTAGCTCAATATAGGTTACTTAATTAAGTGAATTGGTACTAGACAATAAAAAACCCGAAATGGCCATGGCCGTTTCGGGTTTTTAACTTAAATCTCTTTAAAGTTATTTGTGCCAAATACCTTTCGGAATAGTTTTATTAAGCTTGTTGTTTTTACTTGGATCAAACGTCGGTAACTTTCCAGCACGTCGTTGAGCGTTGTAATCTTTGGCAAGCCATACCACAACTCCTGAGAGCATAAATAGCGCGATTACGTTTACAATCGCCATTAGGCCCATAGACACATCAGCTAGAGTCCACACTAATGGTAATTCGCCAAGGGCACCAAACATCACCATACCTAACACTAATAATCTGAAGATCAGCATGCCAGATGCGTGGTTATGCTCTAAAAACAATAAGTTCGTTTCTGCATAAGAGTAGTTAGCTACAATTGATGTAAAAGCAAAAAACAAAATAGCGACTGCAACAAATATTGCGCCCCAGCTACCAACATGCTCCTCAAGCGCTGCTTGTGTAAGTGCTATACCCGTTACATCAGAGCCTGGTACTAACTGTTCTGATAATAAAATAAGAGCAGCGGTAGCTGTACAAATTATAATGGTATCTACAAAGACACCTAGCATTTGTACATAACCTTGTGATGCAGGATGAGGTGGGTTAGGAGTTGCAGTTGCTGCAGCGTTAGCTGCGCTACCCATACCCGCTTCGTTTGAGAATAACCCGCGCTTGATCCCTTGGATCATTGCTTGCATTACACCATAACCAATTGCACCAGCGCCAGCTTGTTCAAGACCAAAGGCACTTCTAATTACATGCATAAACACATCAGGCAACTCAGTGTAATTTACAGCACATATATATAGTGCAACAATTAAGTAGGCAGCAGCCATAAATGGCACTGCTAATTCAGCAAATCGTGAAATTGTTTTTAGGCCACCAAATATGATGATGCCTGAACCAATTACAAGTGCAATACCTACTATATAGTTAGGAATACCAAAGGCGACTTCAAAAGCTGCAGCGATAGAGTTTGACTGTACCGCATTAAAAACTAATCCAAAGGCTAAAATTAAACATAGTGAGAACACGATGCCCATCCAGCGCTTGCCAAGTCCGTATTCCATATAATAAGCAGGGCCTCCACGGAAGTTGCCTTCTTCATCGCGTATTTTGTAAGCTTGAGCCAATGTGCTTTCTGCAAAACTAGTGGCCATACCGATCAAAGCAATTAACCACATCCAAAAAATAGCACCAGCA
Source organism: Pseudoalteromonas sp. NH0006-26 (assembly GCF_057552415.1). The sequence continues at coordinate 563 of NZ_BAAJMJ010000006.1, read as the reverse complement.
CCACCTAAATAAAGTGCGACTGCAACACCTGCCATATTACCGGTACCAACACGGGCGGCTAAAGAAGTACAGAAAGCTTGAAAAGAGGAAATACCGCCATCTGACCCTTGGCGACTTTGAAACATGACTTTAATCATGTGTGGGAATTGTACAAATTGGATGAAACCAAGACGTATGGTAAAAAATAGCCCAGCGGCTATTAATAAGTACACTAAAATATGACCCCATAAGAGACCACTTATACTATTTATTATATCTGTCATGTGTGTTGCCTAGTGAACGAGTTGTAAATATGCGCCGCAACTTACCATAAGCAAGGTAAATAGTTTAGTAAACAGCGCAAAAAAATGAGTTGTCCACAGGGTTTTGTGGGTATCTTGTGTGTCTGGGTGGGGTATCTTTGGGGTAAAAATTAAATGCAAAAAAGCGTTTAAAAACGCTTGCGTTAAAATCGATTCGCCCTATAATGCGACCCCACTGAGACGGCAGAGCGCAACGCATAGCGGGGCACGAACTACTCAGTGAGTTGAGTAAAACTTAGTTCTGAAAACTTTCAAGTTTAA